>NZ_JBWKMB010000004.1:0-235014 GCF_056431025.1 Nitratireductor lacus
GCTTGAACTCGCGGCTAAACTTCCTTCTCTGCATTCACAAACTCCGGTTTCGTCAAAAACACCTTATCTCGGTGTCCACGAAACCGGCAGCAGGCCATTTCAAGGTTATTCAATTGCGGAATTCGCTACACCCAGCGATAGAGGCATCGTCAGTTGATGAAAATCAAACAGGAGGCCATTTTGCTGCAATTGAATTTTACAACCCTCGAAAGGGACATGGAAATCTGGCTAGCCGACTGGATAGAGAATGTCCGAGAGCAGTACGGCGAAGAACAGGCTGAAGCCGATAAGGCGGAACTTGACGCCAATCCATGGAAAGCCCTGCATTGGTTCGTTGAAGACATGGCACCAGCGGAACCGTACGTCCCAATGAAACTGAGCGGAGCCGTCTCCAGCACTTGACCAAGAGATACACCCGCGCTACCCCTTAAGATACACCAAGCGGGCATTCTGGCGAACAAGGGTCCCTTGATAAAAAATTGATATTGAATAGCTTTTGAAGATTCACCCCAGCCGGTTCGATTTTCCTAGCACACCGGCCCGGGGAGCCATTTTTTCAGGAAAACATCCAGCATTGCACCGCAGTTCCGTCGCTGCGCTTGCTCCTGCGCAAGGCCCAGGCAAACACTGGAGCGCACGCATAGCGCTCCCGGCGAACGTTTTCATCAGGTGCAGAACCGGTTTAAGATAAAACCGTAGCGTAGCGCATTCGTTTTGCAGGATTGTGTGCGGGGTACCTTCTTGTCCGAAGTCGAGTTGAAGCTGTTGCTGGAAAAGCAGCAAGTGCCCGACCTGCTCGCGCGCATCGAACGATTACCGCCCGATGCGCGCAGGGTGCACGAAAGCCGGCTTCTGCGCAGCATCTATCTCGACACACCGGATCGTGTCCTGCGCGAAAACGGCATCTCCCTGCGCATGCGGCGTGACGGCAGGCGCTGGCTGCAGACCGTCAAGCTCAACGGTTCCATCGCAGGCGGCCTTTCCAGGGTCACTGAGATCGAGCAGCTGGCCACTGCTGGCGCAGTCTCGGTCGATGCGATCGAAAACGATCAGGTCCGGGACCGAATAAGGAAGCTGGTGAAAGACGCACCGCTGCAGACGGTCGCGGAAACCCACATCCGCCGCACACAGGTCGATCTTCATCTTGATGACGGCACCAGGGCCGAGCTTGCGGTGGACAGCGGCGCCATCAAGGCTGCCGGTCGTAGCGAAAACCTGAACGAGCTCGAGATCGAACTGGTCGAGGGAAAGCCGGTCGGGCTCTACAGGGCTGCGCGCATGATTCTGCCCGAAGGCGCCCTGCGCTTTTCCCGCTTTTCGAAAGCCGCACGCAGCTTTCTCCTTGCCGAACACGGGCACATCGAGCCCCCTGCCGGACCGCAGAGGGCAAGGTCTGTGCCGATCGGCCCCAAGGACAGCGTTCAAAAAGCCGCCCGCGACATATTGCAGGAGTGTCTGGCGCAGATCGCAGCAAACATCGAAGCCATCCAGCAGACCGACGATATGGAAGGCCCGCACCAGTTGCGCATCGGCCTTCGTCGCCTGCGTAGCGCACTCGCTCTCTTCGCCGGCGCGTTGGAACCATCAGCCGTCGCGCATTATAAGAATGAAGCACGCTGGCTGGGGCGCGAAGTCGGGCGTCTGCGCGACCTCGAAGTTGTGCTCAACGATATTGCGAGACCGTTCTTCGCGGATGCCCCCCGGTCGCCCGGCGCGGCACTCGTCCTCGGCACTCTGCAGCGACATGCAGGCGAGGTCCGTGCCGATCTCCGGCAGGTTCTCTCGGCAGAACGCGTGAACGAATTCCTGCTTGGCCTGTCGGAACTGAGTGAGACAGGCATTCATGAAAAGCCGCCCGTTCCCGGGAAACTGAGAGACCTGGCGAGCGGGATGCTTGAGAAGCGCTGGAAGCACGTCTTTGAACACGCCCGAGGGATCGATGCCTTCGGCGTGGATGAAAAGCATGCGTTACGCAAGGAACTGAAGAAGCTCCGCTATGCGATCGAATTCCTCGGTCCGCTCTACGCGCCTGCCGGCGTGAAGCGCACGACCGGCAGGCTCAAGACCCTGCAGACCGTATTTGGCAGCCTCAACGACGCGGCTGTCGCCGACATGATCCTGAGCAAGCCTCCCCTCTCCTCCATCAACGACCTTGCCGCGCAACGTGCCATCGGTCGTCTGCTTGGATCCTGCGAGACCCGCACGCTTTACGATTGGCCAGCCGCCAGGGACCACTGGAAGGCGCTGAAGGAGTGCCGGTCGTTCTGGAAACGGCGCGCAAGGTAAACGGCCATTCCGCCCGCCGCACAGACTTGAACATCATGCCTGCTTTCACATCCCGTCTGAACACGGATTCGTGAGCAGGCGACGATCCACGGAACGTTTTCCGGCCCCGCCTATTGTACCAGAATACAAAAGATTCGGGCGGGCAGGATGAAACAGAAGAACGAAACGCAACCTCCAGTCACACTGGAAAGCTTATCCAACGCACTTCCAGCGGATGTCGTCGCAGCACTCGATCGCTTCAGCGCCATGGAGGGCGCCGGCATGACACGCGAACAGGCGCTCGTCACGGCACTCAGAACATGGGCCCTCTCCAGAGGGCTGCTGCACATTGAGAATGACTGCAGTGAGGGCTTGCGGCCCGAGCAGCTCAACGCAACAAACGACGATTGATCCATCCCGCGCAAGGAAGATCGCATGGCCCGTGAGAACGACCGGCGCCCGGTTTTGCTCCTGTTCCGGCACGACCTGCGTCTGTCGGACAATCTCGCCCTTTGCGCCGCCGCCGAAACGGGACGCCCCATCGTGGCCGCGTTCATTCTCGACGAGGAAAGCGAAGGCGCCCGGCCGCTTGGCGGCGCGCGCCGCTGGTGGCTGCACCACAGCCTCGCAGCGCTGGCCGAGGGTCTGGCAAAGCATGGTCTGAAGCTCGTCCTGCGCAGGGGCTCCATGGCCAGGACTGCGCTCGCACTGGCCGACGAGACCAGTGCCGGCACCGTCTATTGGAACCGGCGCTACGACCCCGCCGGCATCGCCGCCGACACCGAATTGAAAGCCAGCCTCAGGGACCGCGGCATCGAAGCGGAAAGTTTCGCTGGCCACCTGCTGCACGAACCATGGCAACTGAAGACCGGATCGGGCGGCCCCTACCGGGTCTTCACCCCCTTCTGGCGAGCCCTGCTCGATTCCGTACACCCGCGCCCGCCCGCCGACCGGCCCGAAACGCTCACGCCCGGGAGAGAAGCCATGGCAGGCGACAGGCTTGAGGACTGGAAGCTCCTGCCGACGAAACCTGACTGGGCGACGGGCCTGCGGGAAACCTGGGAACCCGGGGAAGCTGGCGCCCGCAAGAGGCTGGCAGCATTTCTCGACGGTGCCGGCGCGGGTTACAAAGCCCGCCGCGATCTCATGGCCGAGGCGGGGACGTCCGCCCTTTCACCGCATCTCGCCCACGGCGAAATCACGCCGTTCCAGATCTGGCAGGCGCTTGAAGGCGACAGCGGCATTGCCGACGGGGATCTGCAGGCGTTTCGCAGGGAGATCGGCTGGCGCGAGTTCTGCTGGCATCTTCTGTTTCACAACCCGAAGCTCGCCACAGAAAACGTCAATCGCAACTTCGATGCGTTTCCCTGGCGCGGAGACGATACCGCACTTCGCCACTGGCAGCGCGGCGAAACCGGTTATCCCGTTGTCGACGCGGCCATGCGCCAGCTCTGGCAGACCGGCTGGATGCACAATCGCGCACGCATGGTCGTCGCCTCTTTCCTCGTCAAGCATCTGGGCATCCACTGGCGTGAGGGTGAGGCGTGGTTCTGGGACACCCTTGTCGACGCCGATCCCGCTTCCAACCCGGCCAACTGGCAGTGGGTCGCAGGTTCCGGTGCCGATGCTGCTCCCTTCTTCCGCATCTTCAACCCCGTACTGCAGGGTCAGAAGTTCGATCCAGAGGGCGATTACGTGCGCCGGTACGTGCCGGAACTGGAGGCGCTTCCAGACAAGCATCTGCACCAGCCGTGGAAAGCTCCCGAAGAGGCTCGCGGCAAGGCTGGCGTAAAACTCGGCGACACCTATCCCCGCCCTCTGGTCGACCACAGGGCCGCCCGCGAACGCGCGCTGAACGCTTATAAATCGGTCAAAAACGCCGGCTGACCGTGCCCGTCAGTCGGATTTCCGGGAAACGAAATCGGCGGCGATGCGCATTTCGCGCAGGGGCCGCACCCTGGCCGTGCACGCCTGATAGATCGGGTCCGCCTTGTATGCGGCCAGCGCCGCTTCGTCGCGGAACTCCGCATAAACGATGACATCCACTTCCGTGCCGATCTGATCGACCTTGCGGTTGATCCCGACCTCGAAAAAATCGGAATGCGGAATATCGGCCAGCATGCCGAGACCCTCGGCGATCCGCTCCACGTCCGCCTCGTCTCTGGCGCTGAAGAAAACGATATGTCGAATCACGGGCCTGCCTCCTGAAATCGTGCCCGCAAATCGCGCCGCGTCGCCTGAATGTCAATGCATCGTCACGCCGCAGGAGCGGAATCAAAACCTCAACGCCGCCGAACAAAAGACTGTTTCGCAAAGAAAAAAGGCCGGGCGCAAAGCCCGGCCTTCCTCACTCAAGGGTCAGGACCTAGCTAAAGCGTGATGCGGTAGAGCGCAAAACCTTCCTGCCCCTCGCCAGCCGGTTCAATCGAAACACCCTCGACGCTCGAGGCGAATTCCGCGCCCTTGGGGCCTGTCTCGAACAGAACCGATGTGTCGGCCAGAGGCTTGAAGGTCCAGTTGGCGTCTGCGGACGGGTTGATGGTTCCCTGCTCCACGATATAGCGCACGATCACATCGCGATTCGTATCCGGTGCAGCAAAGATCACCTTGTCCGGCCCTATCCCCGGAAAATTGCCTCCGCCCCCACCACGGTAATTGTTCGTAGCGACGATGAATTTCTGAGCCGGGTCGACCGCCGCGCCATTGAATTGCAGGTCCACGATGCGGTTCGAATCCGCGTTCAAAAGCTCGCCCTTGGGCGAATATTTCGGTGGTTGCGACAGGTCGATCCGGTAGGTCACGCCGTCGATCACGTCGAAATTGTAGGACGGGAACGAGGGGTCGAGCAACGGTTGGTCCGACTTGCCGGGTTCCACCAGATTGAAAATGCCAGCCGACATCTCGAGCCATTCCTTCACATCCGCACCCGTCACCAGAACGGCCTGCACCGTGTTGGGATAAAGATAGAGATCGGCGACGTTCTTGATCGCCACATCGCCCGCTGGCACGTCCGTGTAATAGTCCGGACCGCCGCGCCCGCCGGCCTTGAAGGGGGCAGCCGCCGAAAGCACGGGCAGATCCCGGTATTCGCCATCCTTCAGCATGTCGGTGATGTACCAGGTCTGTGCCTGGCTCACGATCTGCACGGATGGGTCGTCGGCCACCAGCGCGAAATACGAATGCAGCGGCGCGGATGTCTTGCCCACCGCGGTGCGCACATATTTCAGCGTAGCCTCGTGGTCTTCACGCACCGCTTCCTCGACCTCCGCCTTGCTTTCGACCAGCGGCTCGGTCTGGCGTTCCACACGTTTGAAAATCGGGCGCGCCTCGGACGTCGCGTTCACAACCACCCAGCTCTGCCCGTCCCTTTCCAGAAGCAGGTCGATCAGGCCCAGATGCGATCCCCAGAAGCCACCCATGACGGCAGGTTTGCCGGCGATCGTGCCCCTGGCGTTGTCGACACCTTCAAGCCCTTCAAACTTCGGACCGGGAAAATCGAGATGGCTGTGCCCGGTCACGATGGCGTCGATACCGTCGACACCGGCAAGCAGCAGCGAAGCGTTCTCGAGATTTTCCTCATACTGCGCCGGGCCAATGCCCGAATGCGACAGCGCCACCACGATGTCGGCACCCTCCTCGCGCATCTGCGGAACCCAGGCCTCCGCCGCCCGAACGATGTCGCGCGTCATCGCCTTGCCGGTCAGATGCTTTGAATCCCAGTTCATGATCTGCGGCGGCACGAAGCCGATCAGGCCGACACGGATGGAATGTTCCGTCCCGCTGCCGTCCTTCACCATCCGGTCAAGGATCACGTAGGGTTTCAGGAACAAGTCATCGTCGCGGCCGCTGGCGGCAAGCTGCCCCTTGGTCAGGTTGGCGCAGACAAACGGAAAATTCGCGCCTGCAAGCACCTTGAACATGAAATCGAGCCCGTAATTGAACTCGTGATTGCCAAGCGCCGAGCAATCATAGCCGAGCGTGTTCATCCCCTTGATCACCGGGTGAATGTCGCCGTCGCGCATGCCGCGCTCATAGGCGATGTAGTCGCCCATCGGATTGCCCTGGAGAAAGTCGCCATTGTCGACGAGGATCGAGTTCGTTGCCTCTGCGCGGATTGCGTCGATGATCGACGCCGTGCGGGCGAGCCCCATCGTGTCATTGGGCTTGTCGGCGTAATAATCGTAGGGAAAGACATGCACATGCAGGTCGGTGGTTTCCATGATGCGCAAATGCGCCTGGTTCACCGAAGCCTTGGCGGAAAAAGGGTGCATCAGCACCAGAGAACCTGCAGCAGCCGAGCCTGCTAAAAACGAACGGCGGGACATGGAGGCGTATGCGGACATCATGATCGTCTCTCCTGGGCCTTTGAAAAGGAACCGGCGAAGGAGCATGATTGCGCCGTCGCGCCGAGACTTCCAGCAAAATCTCGTGACGCACGCATGACAGTCAACCGGCCCGTTGTGAGCGAACCCTGTCGCATGCAGAACAGCGCCCGGACAGCAAATGCAGCAGCATCGGATCCGGCTACAGCGAATGCGGAGGAGACGCGAGGATGAGCGACACACCGGGCGACAGAACCAGGTCTCATGCCTCGCCACCCTGTTTCATGCATGAACTGGACGGTGGCGCCGGCGTTTCAGGCGCGGAAATCTGGCCGGAGGTGCGCCGCTGGCGCAAGGCCACGCGCGACCGCCTGATCGCCGAGCGCCTCGCCGTTCCCGCCGCCGAACGCACCCGCCTTGCCGGCATGATCGCGCAGAAGCTTGACGCTCTGATCGGCGATCCATCGGGCCACGTGGTCGGCCTCTACTGGCCGTTCCGGGGCGAGCCGGACCTGCGCCCATGGCTTGCCACTCTCCATGATCGCGGTGCCATGGCGGCCCTGCCGGTCGTCATCCAGAAAGCCGCACCCCTCGTCTTTCGCCCCTATCGTCCCGGAGACACACTCGAACGTGGTGTCTGGAACATCCCCGTTCCGGCAACCGACAAAGAGATCATTCCCGATATCGTCGTCTCGCCGCTGGTCGGTTT
This sequence comes from Nitratireductor lacus, assembly GCF_056431025.1. NCBI lineage: Bacteria > Pseudomonadati > Pseudomonadota > Alphaproteobacteria > Hyphomicrobiales > Phyllobacteriaceae > Nitratireductor > Nitratireductor lacus. The sequence continues at coordinate 7,297 of NZ_JBWKMB010000004.1, forward strand.
CGATAAAGGCAACTACAGGCTGGGCTATGGTGGTGGATTTTATGACCGCACGATTGCCGCCCTGCCGAGAAAGCCGCTGCTCGTCGGCATCGGATACGCCTTCTCACAACTCCCGACGATCTATCCCCAGCCGCACGACATTCCGATGGATCGCATCGTCACCGCCGGCTGATGCCCACCGGCCTCACGCCATCTGCGGTTTCAGCCCCACGCCTGTCCGGTCGACCACCTCGCGCAATGCAAAAGCCGAATTGATCTTGATCACGTGGGGCATGCCCGTCAGCCACTCCTTGTGGACACGCTCATAGTCCTGCAGGTCGCGCGCAGCGATCCGCAGAATATAGTCATATTCACCCGACATCAGATGGCAGGACACCACATTCGGACAACGCTGCACGGCTGCTTCGAACTCGCTGAGCGTCCGCTCGAACTGTCCCGACAGCGAAATATGCACAATCACCGTAACGCCATGTCCAAGGGCTGCGTTCGAGAGCCGGGCGTGGTATCCCTTGACAACACCGCTTTTCTCCAGATTGTCGAGACGGCGGGAGCAGGCCGACTGGGACAGCCCCACCTTCTCCGCAAGCGCCGAATTGGAGATCCGCCCATCCTTCTGGAGCACTTCCAGGATAGCGATATCAATCCTATCAAGGGCCATTAATCGAATTTCCTCCCATGGATTTTCTATTTTGCGCAAAAAATAGCGAAAAACATCATCGAGCGCAAACATCTTCGCAAAGACGTTCGGCCAGTTTTGTGGTCTCATTCATTGAGCCAGAAAATTCGCAAAACGCTCGGAGGAGACACGGATGCGCGTCGGCTGCCCGAAGGAAATCAAGAATCATGAATATCGCGTCGGCCTGACACCCGGCTCCGTGCGCGAATATGTGGCACACGGGCACGATGTGCTCGTGGAAGCCGGCGCCGGTGCCGGCATCGGTGCCGACGACAATGCCTACCGTGCAGCCGGCGCCACCATCGCCAGGTCGGCCGAAGAGGTTTTCGCCAGGTCGGACATGATCGTTAAGGTCAAGGAGCCGCAACCCTCGGAATGGGTGCAGCTGCGCGAAGACCAGATTCTTTATACTTATCTCCACCTGGCGCCCGATCCGGATCAGACACGCGGCCTGGTCGATTCCGGCGTCACTGCCATCGCCTACGAGACGGTCACCGACGCGCGCGGCGGGCTTCCGCTTCTCGCTCCCATGTCTGAAGTCGCGGGCCGCCTTGCCATCCAGGCCGGCGCCACCGCGCTTCAGAAAGCCAATGGCGGACGGGGCGTTCTGCTTGGCGGCGTGCCCGGCGTTCTGCCCGGCAAGGTTGCCATCATCGGCGGCGGCGTGGTCGGCCTCAATGCGGCCAAGATGGCGGTCGGCCTCGGTGCCGATGTCACGATCATCGACCGCTCCATCCCCCGCCTGCGCGAGCTGGATGACATCTTTAACGGCCGCGTCCACACACGCTACTCCACCGTCGAGGCGCTTGAGGAAGAGTGCTTCTCTTCCGATGTCATCGTCGGTGCCGTGCTCATTCCGGGCGCTGCAGCGCCCAAGCTGGTCACCCGCGAGATGCTTTCGGGCATGAAGAAGGGTGCCGTGCTGGTCGACGTCGCCATCGATCAGGGTGGCTGCTTCGAAACCTCGCATGCCACCACGCATTCGGACCCCACATACGAGGTCGACGGCATCATCCACTATTGCGTGGCCAACATGCCGGGTGCCGTTCCCGTCACCTCCGCGCATGCGCTGAACAACGCCACACTGCACTATGGTCTTCAGCTTGCCGACAAGGGCCTCAAGGCACTCGTCGACGATCAGAACCTGCGCAATGGCCTGAACGTCCACAAGGGCCGGATCACCAATCAGGCCGTTGCCGAAGCGTTGGGCTACGAAATGGCCGAGCCGAAATCCGCGCTCGCCGCCTGAAGATAAACACCCTGCCTCCAGCGCGCCCGCCGGCGACGGCGGGCTTTTTTTTTGAGAGGCGTTCGAGCTGAGCGCGGTCAGGCCCGGTCTATGCGCACCTGGTAACAGTTGTATTGCGCAGAACGCATATGCAGATAGGCAATATCTTCACGCTGCAGGAGTTCGTGCGCCCGCGTACAGATATCCTGCTTCGGCGTCACCGCTCCCGTACCGTAGACGATGCGGTCGTCATGGCCGTAGCCGCGCAGCAGCCACTCCGTGCGGGCACGAAACAGCGCCGGCATGACATCGCTGTCCGGCGCCCGTTCGCATTCCTCCGCACACAGGAAAACCGGCCCGGTCTCGGCATAGGGCTGGGTTTGCGGAAATGGCCGATACGCCAGGATAAGATAGGGTTTGCCCTCGGGCACCGAACGCAGGCAATGGCGACAGGGAACACCACCGCCGTCCGATAATCTTCGTTCGGGCTTCATCCCATAAGCGTCGGGCGCGCCATTGCGAAAGGCTTTCGCTTCATCGCTCCCCATGGCCACAAACTTGATCAATCCCATAACTGGTCTCCTTCAAAAGTGATGGAGACCAGTTTGCCTGCCGGAACATCAGCTTCCACCCGATTCCGGCCAAATCCCGGCATCAGGGCCAATTCCCATGATCAACGAATGAAATCGTCGATGCGCCGCAGCGTCACGCGCCGGTTGCGCCAGTTCTCATGGGGCGTGGGCACCAGAAGAAACTCCTCGCCATAGCCCACCGTTTCCAGCATGCGCGCAGGCACGCGGAACTCCCGCACCAGAACGCGCCGCAGCGAGGCGGCCCGGCGCTCGGAGAGCTGCTGGTTGTAGCCGAAAGACCCGACCGCATCGGTGTGTCCTTCAAGAAGCACCACTGTTCCCGGCCGGCGGCGACGCAGCCGGTGCAGCGCATCGGCGATCTCCTCCACCTTGCGGAACTGCGAATAGGGTATTTCAGCCGAATCGAACCCGAAATTGATCGCCTGAATGTCAATCGAGGGCGCGCGGCGGCGCAGGTCCGGCCGGCGTTTCAGTTCGCGCACCGTCACCCGGTCCTGCGGGCGCACGCGCTGCGCGGGAGCTGCCTCGAGGCTGCGCTGGATGCGCGACGCCGAGGGCATGGAAGATTGCGCCATGGCCGCACCCGGCATCAGCGATGCCGCGATGGTTGCGCCCAGAATTTGACGGCGGTTCAGCATGGAAGGCTCCTTTCAGGGAAACGATTCATCGGTTGCCCGCATCTTCATGCGATGCGGCTGAATTGACGATGAACGTGCCGTTGCCCCGCTTTCAGCTTTCCCTACCGGTCGCCACTGGGGTGTCTTCGCGCCCGCCCCATTCGCTCCAGGAACCGTCATAGAGCCTGTTATTCGTATGTCCGACCGTTTCCAGCGCCAGCGTGATCACCGCCGCTGTCACGCCCGAACCGCACGACGTCACCACAGGCCGCTCGAGATCGAGCCCCGCCTGCGCGAACAGCGCACGCAGTTCCTCCGTCGCAAGAAGCCTGCCATCGCGCGAAAGAGCCGAGGCTGGCACATTGCGCGCGCCCGGCATGTGTCCGGACCGCATGCCTGCCCGCGGTTCCGGTTCTTCGCCCGTAAACCGGCCCGCCGGCCGCGCATCGGCAATCTGCGCCGATCCGTCCTCGACAACCCGTCGCACGGTCTTGATGTCTGCGACGCGCGTATCATCGAATGAAGCATTGAAAACCGTGGGCGCAATCCTGGTTGGCTCGTTCGTCAGCGCCCTGCCCTCGGCCCGCCAGCCATCGAGACCGCCCTCCAGCACGCGCACATCCTTTGCCCCCATCACCCGGAACATCCACCACACGCGCGGCGCGGAGAACAGCCCTGGTCCGTCATGGACAATGATGGTGTCGCTCTCCGAAATACCCATCGCACTCGCGTACCGCTGAAAGGTGGCGGCATCCGGCAAGGCATGCGGCAGGTCGGAATCGGGATCCACCACCGCGTCCTGGTCAAAGAACACGGCACCGGGAATATGCCCCGCCTCATACTCTGCCTTCGCGTCCCTGCCCTGCGCTGGCAGATACCAGGACGCATCGACAATGGAGAGACCGGGCTGGCCAAGCCGCTCCTCCAGCCACGCGGACGAAACGGTAAAAAGGCTGGTCTCGCTCATCTGATCCTCGCAATCCTGGAGCACTTTGCAGTCAGGTAGCAGCACCTGACATCCGCATGAATGCGGAAAAACAGACAGACTGAGCGGAGCAACGTTTCCATGAAACGATGAACCGCTCTAACTCGCCGGCAATGAGCCGAAACGAATGCGGAAGCGGCGGTTCTCCCGCCCCTTCTTCTCGATCTTTCCGATATGAATCTCTCCCACTTCGGCGGTGCTCGCCACATGCGTGCCGCCGCAGGGCTGGCTGTCGACAACCGCCTCCTTACCGATGCACACGAGCCGGATGCGTCCTGCCCCACGCGGCGGGCGCACATTTTTCGATTTCACCAGACCGGGATTGGACTCCAGTTCTTCCTCGCTGATCCACCGCGTGAAAACGGGATGATCCCCGTTCACCAGCTCCATCAGCCTGATGGTGACATCTTCCTTGGTGACGTTCGCATCCGGCAGATCGAAATCCACCCGCGAATCCGCCTCGTTCACCGAGGCGCCGGTAATCGGAAACGGACAGATAACGCTCAGAAGATGGCAGGCCGTGTGCATGCGCATAAGCTTGAAACGGCGTTCCCAGTCGATCGCCAGCTGAAGCGTCTCGCCCAGTTCAGGCAGAACCTGCTCTGCTGCCGGAACGTGGATGATCTCATCCTTCGTCTCGCCCGTCACCGTCGCCGCGATCGCGATGGTCGAGCCGTCTTCGCGGGTAAAGCGTCCCGTGTCGCCCGGCTGACCGCCAGACGTGGCGTAAAACATCGTCCGGTCGAGCAGGATGCCGCCGCGATCGTTGATGCCGACGACACGCGCCGCCCCGTCCCGCAGATAGGCATCGTCACGAAAAAGCGCTTCCGTCTGCGCCATCAGGCCACCTCCTCGAACGGGACATCGATTTCCGGCGAACGCTCCATCCAGCCGGGCACCGGCAAGCCTTTTTCGCGCAGGAAAGACGGATTGAACAGCTTGGACTGATAGCGTGTGCCATAATCGCAAAGCACCGTCACGATACGATGCCCGGGCCCGAGTTCACGTGCCAGGCGAATGGCGCCGGCAATGTTGATTCCCGTAGAGCCACCGAGGCACAGCCCCTCTTCCTGCACCAGGTTGAAGACGATCGGCAGCGCCTCCTCATCCGGTATCTGATAAGAAAAGTCTGGCGCAAACCCGTCCAGATTGGCCGTGATGCGCCCCTGCCCGATGCCTTCCGTGATCGACGTCCCTTCAGACTTCAGCTCACCATCGGTGTAATAGCTGTAGAGCGCTGCTCCCATAGGATCGGCGAGCGCCACCTTCACATCCCTGTTTTTGTGACGCAGACCTTCCGCAACGCCGGCAAGCGTGCCGCCCGTGCCGACAGCCGAGACGAAGCCATCGACCTTTCCGTCCGTCTGTTCCCATATTTCGGCTGCAGTTGTCTTCACATGGCCTTCGCGGTTGGCCACATTGTCAAACTGGTTCGCCCAGATGGCCCCGTTCGGGTCCGATTTTGCAATCTGTTCGGCAAGGCGGCCCGAAACCTTCACATAATTGTTCGGGTTCTTGTAAGGCACGGCCGGAACTTCGATCAGCTCGGCTCCAAGCACCCTGAGCGCATCCTTCTTTTCCTGGCTCTGGGTTTCAGGGATAACGATCACCGTACGATAGCCCAGCGCCTTGGCAACCACGGTCAGTCCGATGCCCGTATTCCCTGCCGTCCCCTCGACAATGACGCCGCCAGGCCTCAAAAACCCTCGCTTTTCCGCGTCGCGGATAATGAAGAGCCCGGCCCGATCCTTTACGGACTGCCCCGGATTCATGAACTCGGCCTTGCCGAAAATCTCGCAGCCTGTCTCCTCCGAGGCCCGCTTCAGGCGGATCAGCGGGGTATTGCCGATGGCGTCCACAACCGAGTTTTTCATGGCGTCCTCTTTCGATTTTTGCGGAGGTTAGAAAGCCCGCCCGGGGGTTGCAAGGAGGGATTTTTCGCAACAGGCCAAAAGCGCGCAAAGCTGTCGCGTATTGCATGGCAAAGCGGACCTTTTCGGTGTGTAGTGTCCACAAGGCGCTTTTCTTCGCGCCGACCGCCCGATAAACCTGCCCCAGAACTGGAGAGGGATTGGAATGGCGCTTTACCGGGCCAGTCCACAGGACGGAGTAGCATGGATCACCGGTGCCAGCACCGGGATCGGGCGGGCGCTCGCCATTCACCTGGCCCGCAAGGGCTACACGGTTGCAGCCACTGCGCGTGCAGAAGACGGCCTCTCCTCCATAACAAGGGAGGCAGAGCATCTTGAGGGACGGATTTTCATCTTTCCCTGCGACGTGATGAACGAAGCCGCGATGGAACGCACCGTTTCCCAGATCGAAAAGAATCTCGGTCCCATAGCCCTCGCCGTGTTCAACGCTGGAACCTATCTTCCGGTGCGCGGCGACCGGCTGGAAACAACCAACTTCGTCCGCAGCTATCAGATCAACGTGTTCGGAACGCTGAACGGACTTGTGCCGGTCTCCGACCGCATGCGCGAGCGCGGTTTCGGGCAGATCGCGGTGATGGGGTCGGTCACGTCGTTTTTCGGCATGCCGTCAGCCGCCGCCTACGGATCGACAAAGGCCGCCCTCAACAATCTTGTCGAGGGCCTGCGCTACGATTTCGAAAAACTCAACATCCGCATCCAGATCATCAATCCGGGATTTGTCGCCACGCCGCTCACCGACAAGACAAATTTTTCGATGCCCGCGCTTCTTACGGCATCGGAAGCGGCCCGTCGCATTGACAGAGGTCTTCACAATAGCGGTTTCGAAATCGCTTTCCCAAAGCGCCTTGTCTGGCCGCTGAAGTTTCTGCGCCTCTTTCCGGCGTCCTGCATATTCCACGTCATGTATCGCCTTACAGGCTGGAACAGGCGCTCCCTCGGACCACGCAGGAAAACAGGAAAAGGCGCCCGGGCCAGGTCCTGACCCTGGAGCATTTTGCAGTCAGGTGGAATCACCTGACGTCAGCACAAATGCAGGGATCAGACAGATAGAGCGGAGCGGCGTTTCCATGAAACGGTGAAACGCTCTACAGCGCCGCGCGTCTTATAAGACGCGCAAAGGACGCTGTAACACTTTCAAATAATGCATGTCGCTTTCAACTGAATTCATTTGAAAGCGACATGCATTAGCTGCCATGTGCCCGCTCCATCTCGGGCGGCGCATCTTTGCAAATCAGGTAGATGGCCAGCGAAAGAGCGATCAGGAAAGCATAGAAAATGAACAGGGTCTGATATGCGGCCACCGGTTCGCCCGGCACAGTGGATGCCGACACGACACCGCCCGTCAGAAACTGCATGACGCCAGCGCCTCCCACGGAAAAGAAATTCAGAAGGGTCACCCCGCGCCCCGTCAGATGGGCCGGCACAAAGGCCCGACCATGCGCCATCAGCAGGCCATAACTCGCGCCACACAGACCGATGACGACAAGCACGACCGTGGTCGTGACAATGGAAGAAACGGGCACAACCGCCAGAAACAGTATGGCGAGGAGACCGATGAGATTGCCGCCGACCGCCACCCATTTGCGTGTCCGGAAAAACACATCCAGCGGTCCGTAGACAAAACTGCCCGCAGACATCGCAAGGGCCATGAACAGCGTCGCCTGTCCGATCATGAGCGCGTCCGCACCATAGACGTCGGCAAGATAGGGGCCGGCCCAAAGGCCGCGAATGCCCGCAGCCGGTGCATAGTTCAGCGCGGTCAGAGGCAGGATCGGCCAGAGCACGCGAAGGCTCAGAAGTTCGCGGTAGCCATTGAACCCGAGCCCCTTTTCCCGCTCGCTCTCGCCTGCCGGTTCGGGGTCGCGCACCAGAATCTGGATGGCGATGCCGGTCAGTATCGTGAAGAACGCCAGGCCACCCATGACGCTCCGCCAGCCGAATGCCTCCGCCGCCGCAGCCATGGGCGCAGAGCCCACCACATTGCCAAGCGTGCCGAAGGCGATCAGCCAGGAGATCAGAATGGTGAGCCGCCCCGCCGAAAAAGACTTTGCAAAGATGAAGACAGAAGCCATCAACACGGCGGAGCACCCGGCCCCGTTGAGCGCCATGGCAAGAATGATCGTTTCCGGCGTTGGCGCAAATGCAAACATCAGCGCTCCACCCCCACCGCAAACCGTCAGCAAGAACGCTGCCGTGCGGCGCGGGCCGTAGCGGTCGAGTGAAACACCGACGACGAACTGCATCAGGGCGAACACGACGAACCACGCGCCCGAAGCCATGGAGAGCTCAGCCTTTGTGGCGCCCAGTTCAGTTGTCAAAGCCGGTGTCAGAACAGCCAGAAACGACCGGTAGAATTGCGACAGGACATATCCGATCGCCAGTGCCGCAAGACCGATCATCGTTTCGCCATGTCCTCCCGCTCTGGCAACAACGCCAGACAGTTCTGGCCTAACCGAACGGACGACCGGCGACAATTGGGCCAGACCGGCCTATCGGCCGATCAGCTCATGTCGAAAGCCCGGGAATGAAGCTTATGCGGCGCGGGCGCCGGGTCGCCTGTTCCGGTTCCTGCGCCGGCGGCGCACAGGCTTGTCCCCCTCATTCTGCCTCTGCTCGGCCTGTTGCTGCGGTTTCGCAGCGGGCCGCTTCGGCTTGCGGTTTTCACCGCCCCTGGAGGGCTTCGGCGCATTGCGGCGCTCGCCGGCATTGTTGGCGGGGACCGGACGCGCCGGATCGGGTTCCGATGTATGGTCCGCCGTCACCGGCAGCCGCATGCGGATGATCTTCTCCACCGCCTTCAGCTTGTCGGTCTCTCCCGGATCGCACAGGGTTACCGCCTCGCCCGAGGCCCCGTTTCGGCCCGTGCGTCCAATGCGATGCACATAGCTTTCCGGCTGGTCCGGCAGATCGAAGTTCACCACGTGGCTGATGCCCGGAACGTCGATCCCGCGCGCCGCAATATCGGTCGCCACGAGAATGCGCACCGATCCATCACGAAAGCCGTTCAGCGCGCGCTGGCGGGCATTCTGCGACTTGTTGCCATGAATGACCGCAGCCTCGAACCCGTCGCGTTCCAGGTCGCGCGTCACCCGGTCCGCGCCATGTTTGGTGCGTGCAAACACAATCACCGAGCGCATGGCCTCATCTGCCAGCATCTCGGAGAGAATCTTGCGCTTCTGCTTGGTGCGCGCCATCACCAGATGCTGTGTGATCTCACCGGCCGTGGTCGACTGTTTGGCGATCTCCACCCGCAACGGATCGTTGAGCAGGCTCTGGGCAAGCCCTTCCACTTCCTTCGGCATGGTTGCCGAAAAGAGTGCCGTCTGGCGGGCCGGATGCGTGGCCCGCGCGATGCGGCGCACATCGTTGATAAAGCCCATGTCGAGCATGCGGTCGGCCTCGTCGAGCACCAGCCAGCGCGTCTCGGCAAGCGAAAGCTCGCCCGAGCGCACGATGTCCGTCAGCCGGCCCGGCGTCGCCACCAGAATGTCGACGCCCTGGGCAAGACGCTTCACCTGGCTGTTGCGGGAGACACCACCAAGGACCAGCGCCGTGGCCAGATGCGCGTGGCGCGAAAGTTCACGCACCACATCGTCGATCTGGACCGCCAGTTCCCGCGTCGGACACAGGATCAGCGCGCGCGCGGTCTTGCGAACACGCTTGGAGCCGAGCGCGATGATCTGCGAGAGAATGGGCAGCGAGAAGGCTGCCGTCTTGCCAGAGCCGGTCTGCGCAATACCCAGCACGTCGCGCTTCTCCAGCATGGCCGGAATGGCTTTTTCCTGGATCGGCTTCGGGGTCACAAACCCCACGTCTTCGGCCGCCTTCAACAGCGCGCCTGAAATTCCCAGTTCTGCGAAACCGATCTGTTTCGCATTGTTGTCATTGGTCAATTTACAATCTTTCCCATGCCGGCGCCCGCAGGCGCCGCAAATGATATGTGGCAGGGCGCAACCTGCCGAATAAATGTTTGGATGAACGACAAGACGACGGGGGTGCCCCGTGCGGCTGCGCTGTCGCGCCGGCGATGCCGGCTTAAGCTCTCGCCCGCAGGCGATGGCTTCAGACGCAACCAGTCTCTTTAGAAAGCCGGCATTACCGACCCATGCGTCTTGGCGTCATATGGGCTATCCGCAACCAAAGTGCAATCGCTAATTTGTGCGACGCAACCGCTCACCCATCACAGGCAAGCCTTCTCAGCGCCAGCATGCTGCGCCAGTTGCGGCCGGTCATCTCCAGGTTCAGGGTTCGCTCCATCCTGGGCGCAAAGCGCGACTGCCCCATGCCATCGGGTGTGTAAAGATAGAGCGTGCGCCCGTTGATACGAAACTCTTCCGTCCCAGTCGCCAGTGCCTTGAGCGCTTGCACTCTTTCGAGTTCAGGTTCGCGTTCCATCGCATAAACATGCACACAGGTCGGTGCATTCTCGGCTTGCGGAAACGGGTTGCCGGCGATCATCGCCTCCCATTCGTCGAGGCTGCGCACCATGATCGCCTTCTGGAAGCCCATGCGCGTCTTCGCGAGGTCGGCAACGCGCCTACGCACATCCTCTTCACCGGACGTCGCCGTCAGCACGGCGTTGCCGCTGTTGATGTAGGTCGCGACTCCGGAAAAGCCGCCCTCACCCAAAACCTCTCGCAACTCCTTCACGGGCAGCTGTGTTGCACCACCCACCCCACGAAAGAGCACAATGAACCGCGTTTTGGACACTTTTGCCCCTCAGATGATCAGTCCCGCAATCGTATCGTTGTCTGTTATGTCCTGATAGGCCCAGCCGGCCGCGTCAAACCGTCCCGTCAGAACATCGAAATTGGCACGGTTCCTGGTCTCGATGCCGATCAGAACCGAGCCGAAATTCCGCGCCGACTTCTTGAGATATTCGAACCGCGTGATGTCGTCTTCCGGTCCCAGAAGGTCGAGGAAATCGCGCAGGGCACCGGGGCGCTGCGGGAAGCGGAAGATGAAGTACTTCTTCAATCCTTCGAAACGCAGCGCCCGTTCTTTCACGTCCGGCAGGCGCTCGAAGTCGAAATTCCCCCCCGACACAACGGCAATCACCGTGCGCCCCTCAAGCTCCTTCGGCGTAAAATCCTTCAGCGTATCGATGGCCAGCGCGCCCGCCGGCTCCAGCACAACGCCCTCAATGTTCAGCATTTCGATCATCGTCGCGCACAGCCGGTTTTCCGGCACCAGATGCACGGCATTGGCGTCAAATGTCTTGAGATGCGAAAACGGCGCCGCGCCGATCTCGGCCACCGCCGCCCCGTCGACGAAATTGTCCACCCTGTCGAGCCGCACCTGCCGGTCCTGCACCAGCGCCTGTTGCAGGCTCGCCGCCCCTGCCGGCTCGGCAAAGGCAAAGGAGCCCGCTTCCCCACTGGCCGTGAGATAGCGCGTCACACCGGAAGCAAGACCGCCGCCGCCCACCGGCAGGATCACCAGGCTATCGTTCATGCGCGCACCGTCGAACGCCTGGATCTGCTCGGCAATCTCGCGCGCCACCGTTGCCTGCCCCTCAATGATGTCGGGGTGGTCGAAGGGCGGCACCATGGCGCCACCGCTCTCCTCGGCAAACGCCAGCGCGGCCCTGTAGCAATCGTCGAAGAAGTCGCCGATCAGCCGGATTTCAACGAAATCTCCGCCAAAAATACGTGTTTTGTCGATTTTCTGCTGCGGTGTCGTCACCGGCATGAAAACGACACCCCTGCAGCCGAAATGGCGGCAGACATAGGCAAATCCCTGAGCATGATTGCCGGCCGAGGCACACACAAATGTACGCCCTGTCCCGCCCTGCGCCATCGCCTTGCGGAAGAAATTGAATGCGCCGCGTATCTTGTAGGAGCGAACCGGCGTCAGGTCCTCGCGCTTCAGGAAGACCCGCGCCCCGGTCTTCTTGGAGAGATAGTCGTTCTCCTGAAGCGGCGTTTCGGCAAACAGCGACCGCAGCGCGCCAGCTGCCTCTGCCACCGCGTCCACGAATTCGCTCTCACCCGATGCTGCGCTCATGCTCTCTTGCCTATCCAGTCCTTGTGTCCTACGGGCTATTGCATATCGGGGCGCGGGACGCCACTCTCGCGCCAGGGAGGGGGATCGCTTCCCGAACAACAGACGCTTTTCTGAGCAGCCTGAGGTTCAGTCCTTGCAATATCTCGCTGTACGCGCCGCACTGCACATTGCGGCGGTCTTTGCCATCTATCTCTCGGCCGCCATGCTCATCCCGGCAGCCGTGGATCTTTATTACGGCAATGACGACTGGCAGGTTTTCGCCTTTTCCGCACTCTTCACCGGCGGGCTCGCCATCGGCGTATCGCTTGCCACCCAGGGGCGCGCGCCCGTCATCTCCTCTCGCTTCGGCTTCCTTGTCGTCAATCTGTTGTGGATGACGGCCTGCATCGCCGGCGCCGTCCCGATGCTTGCTTCGTCGGTAGAGTTCAGCGTCGCAGACGCATTTTTCGAATCCGTCTCGGGCGTCACGGCGACAGGTGCAACGGTGATCGTCGGCCTCGACAGCATGCCGCCGGGCCTGCTCATCTGGCGCTCCATCCTGCAATGGATCGGCGGCCTCGGTGTGATCGCACTGGGCCTCTTTGTCCTGCCGTTCCTGAATGTCGGCGGCGTTTCCTATTTCCGCATCGAATCCTCGGACATAGAGGATCGCCCCTTCGACCGCTTCTCGACCTTCGGTCTGGGCCTCATCAGCATCTATGCCCTGCTCACGCTCGCCTGTGCCATTGCTTATGCGGCAGCCGGCATGCGCGCCTTTGATGCGATCAACCACGCGCTGACAACCATCGCGACGGCGGGCTTTTCCACGCACGACGCCTCCATGGGCTACTATGCCGACAATCCGGCGGTGCTCTGGATCAGCACGCTCTTCATGTTCATCTCCGCGCTGCCGTTCTCAATCCTGATACTTTTTGCGATCCGCGGGCGGCTCGATGCCCTGCGCGACCCGCAGATTCGTGTCTTCGCCGGTTACGTGGTCGTGTTCGTCCTTGCCGTCACCGTCTATCTGCGCATCGTCCACGATCACACATTCTTTGACGCCCTTACCCATTCGGCGTTCAATTTCGTGTCGATCATCACCACAACCGGCTATGCCAGCGACGACTATTCGCAATGGGGCGCCTTCGGGGTTGCCGCCGCGTTCGTCGCCATGTTTCTCGGCGGCTGTTCGGGTTCCACCACCGGCGGCATCAAGGCGTATCGCTTCCTGATCCTGTTCAAGCTTCTGGCAAACGGCCTGCGCCGGTTTGTATACCCCAACACGATCGTCACGGTCCGCTATGGCGACCGGCCGGTAGACGACGACCTGCAACGCGCCGTCGTTCTGTTCATGTCGGCATTTCTGGTCATCTGGGCCGTTATCATCCTGCTGCTCGCCGCGACCGGGCTCGATTTTGTGACCGCCATTTCCGCCGCGCTGACCGGGCTCACCAATGTCGGCCCCGGTCTTGGCCAGATCGTTGGCCCTGCCGGCAGCTTCGCGCCGGTTCCCGATCTTGCCAAATGGATCATCGCCTTCGCGATGCTGATGGGCCGGCTTGAAATTTTGGCCGTTCTCGTCATCTTCACGCCGGTTTTCTGGGAAAGATAGCCTTCCATCCGCAAGCTCTTTCCTCCTAAAACGAATGCCGGGCCAAACGCTGGCGGTCCACGAGCCACGAACAGGGTTATTGTAGAATGCCGTTCCACAAGTTCCAGAATCTGTTCGTCCTTTTCCTTGTCGCGCTGATTGCAGGCTGCGCAAATCCGCATCCCTCGCGCCTGATCGCCGAAACGATTGCGCCTGCACGCGCGGACCAGATTGCAGGAACTCACGGCATTTTCATTGCCACCAACCGGATGCAGACGGAAAAACCGGGTGAAATCTTTGCCGGTGGGCGTGCCCCCGACCCGGCATTCGCAAAGGTGGAGATCACCGTTCCGGCCGTGCATGAAACCGGCAAGATGGAGCTTGCTCCCAATCCCAGGGTTGCCGACCCTGCCCGTTATTTCGCCGCCCGCCGCGCCATTCTCTTCGCCGGGGAAAGCGATTTCGAGAATGCGCTCAGGGACGATATCACCGCGCATAACGGGCGCGCGCTCGTGTTCATCCACGGCTACAACACCGGCTTCGACGAAGCCGTCTATCGCGCCGCGCAGATCTTTCACGATTCAGAATATGCGGGCACGCCGATCCTGTTTTCCTGGCCGTCAGCCGGCCGCACGATCGATTATGTCTACGACAGCAACAGCGCCACATCGGCCCGCGACGCGCTGGAAGAGACGCTGCGCACACTCGCCCGCGCGGGAGCCCGGCGCATCGATGTGGTGGCGCACTCCATGGGCAGCTGGGTCACCATGGAGGCGCTGCGCCAGCTCGCCATTTCCGGCGACCGCGATCTCGGCGGAAGGCTGGCCGACGTCGTACTTGCCTCGCCCGACATCGATATAGACGTCTTCAAGGGGCAGATGCGGCGCTATGGCGTGCCGGAGCGTCCCTTTGCCGTCCTCACGTCGCAGAACGACCGGGCGCTGACACTGTCCGGCTTTATCGCAGGCAATCAGCCCCGGCTCGGCGACTATCGCAATGCAGAAGATCTGACAGGCCTCGGCGTGACAGTCATCGACGTGACGAAGGTCTCTTCGGGCGACTGGCTGAACCACACGAAGTTTGCCGAAAACCCCGTTCTCGTACGCCTCCTCGGCGAGCGTCTTTCAAGCGAAGGCGAGTTGAACGAAGGCAATGAGGATGTTGTTGTCGGTCAGGTCGAAAACCTGGTCCGTGGGCTCGGGCAGACATTCGGCTCGGCGGCCGACATCGTTATCACCACGCCGCTTACCGTGATCGAACTCGCCACCGGCCAGGGACGGCGGCGCTGATTTCTTTCACTCAGGGCTTGTTGAGTATCGGACTGGAAAGTGGAATCCGGTTTTCGGGTTATTCCAATGAACGTAGGGCGATCCAGGGTCATGACCCTGGAGCATTTTGCAGTCAGGTGGAATCACCTGGCGTCCGCATAAATGCGGAAAAAGAGACAAATAGAGCGGGCGGCGTTTCCGGAAACGGTGAACCGCTCTAAAGAAAAAGATCGACCTTGCGGAAATTCGACACGTCGATAATGCCCGTGTCAGATATCCGAAGCTCGGGGATCACCACGAGCGCCAGAAGCGAGTGCTGCATATAGGCGTTGTTGAGCGTACAGCCCATCTCGCGCATGGCCTCGGTCAGCTTCGCCGCCTTCTGCGCCACCACTTCAGCTCTCTCGTCTGACATCAGCCCGGCAATCGGCATCTCGACCAGCGCGAGCTCGCGCCCCTTCGAGAAGAGCACCACGCCGCCGCCGACTTCGCCCAGTCGGTTGGCGGCTTTCGCCATGTCTTCCTTGTTGGTGCCCACCACAATCATGTGGTGTGAATCATGCGCAACCGACGAGGCCATCGCGCAGTCCTGCATATAGCCAAAGCCCGAGACGAAACCGTTCGTCACCTGCCCCGTGCCGCGGTGCCGTTCCACCAGCGCGATCTGGCAGATATCGTTGCGCCGGTCCATGGCGACAACGCCGTCCTCGACACCGAGCTCGGCTTCAAGCGCCCGCGTCGGTGCCTGGTTCTCGATCACACCGATCACACGCGCCCGCACATGGTTCGCGCCTTCCGGCGCTGCAATGTCGAAATCCTCTGCCGCAAGCTCCTTGCCGAGCCGCACCGTGTTCTTCGCCTTCTCGGGATAATCATAGGCGGGAATGTCTGCTTCGAGCCGGCCGCCTCGCGCCAGCCTCACACCCCGCGCGAACACCTCGTCAATCGCAAGTTCAGCGAGGTTCGACACAATGAGAAAATCCGCCCGGCGCCCCGGCGCGATGGAGCCCAGTTCGCGCTCCAGGCGAAAATGCTCGGCCGTGTTGATCGTCGCCATCTGGATCGCCGTCACCGGCTTCAGCCCCTGGGCGATCGCGTGCCGCACCACACGGTCCATATGCCCGTCATTGACCAGCGTTCCAGAATGGCTGTCATCGGTGCACAGAATGAAGTTGCGCGGATCGAGCCCCTGCTCCGTCACCGCCTTGATCTGGCTTGCCACGTCATACCACGCAGAGCCCAGCCGCAGCATGGCCTTCATGCCCTGACGCACCCGCGCAATCGCGTCCTCCGCGCGCGTGCCCTCATGGTCGTCTTCCGGCCCGCCGGCCACATAGCCGTGGAACGGCAGACCAAGGTCCGGCGAGGCATAGTGCCCGCCAACCGTCCTGCCAGCCTTCACAGTCGCAGCAATCGCCCCCGTCATCGTCGCGTCATTCGCCGCAACGCCGGGAAAATTCATCACCTCGCCGAGCCCGATAATGTTCGGCCAGTTCATGGCTTCCGCCACATCCTCGGCGGTGAGCTCGGCCCCCGCATTTTCAAGCCCCGGTGCCGAAGGCACGCAGGACGGCATCTGCACGAACACATTGATCGCCTGCGCCATCGCCTCGTCATGCATCAGCCGCACACCGTCGAGGCCCAGAACATTGGCGATTTCATGCGGATCGATAAACATCGAGGTCGTGCCATGCGGGATCACCGCACGGCAAAACTCCGTCACCGTCACCATGCCGCTTTCCACATGCATGTGCGCATCGCACAGCCCCGGCACCAGATAGCGCCCCATCGCGTCGACCACCTTGGTCTTCTCGCCAATGGCGTGGCTCGCATCCAGCCCGCAATAGGCAAAGCGCCCTGCCACGATGGCGATATCTGTCGCGGGAATCACTTCGCCTGAATGGACATTCACCCAGCGCCCGTTGCGCACCACCAGATCGGCTGGTCGGCGCCCCATGGCCACATCCACCAAGAGCGGCGCGACCGCGTGCCATGGCTTGAGTTCGGTGGACCGCACGGGCTTGGTATCGGGCATGATATCCTCCTGATGGAGGATGCACTTTGGCAAACCCGCGTCTTCCACGCCAGCCCTCAAATCATACCGTTATAAGGAAAGAAGAATGCGCATATGCTAACGTGCGATGGCGTCCCAGGCGGCGATCGCGCTGTCCACCACCCGTTCCAGTGCAGCGCAGGAGGCTCCGTCACGCGCCTGGATCGAAAGCCCGTGCAACACGGTCACATAGAAGGCGGCGACCCGTTCCGGATCAGCGCTTTCGGGCACATCGCCGTCGCTGATTCCACGCTCCACACGGCGACGAAAGCACGCCTCGTTCTCGCGGCGGCTTTCGGCGAGGAAGCGGCACACGGGGCTGCTTTCCGGAGCACCGGCCAGCGCGGCCGTCACCACCATGCAGCCGCGGGGATTGTCTGGGGCGCTGTAGCAGCGGGCATTGAGCCGTAGCGCACGCTCAATCGCCCCGCGCGCGGTATCACCACCTTCCAGCGCCTCGCTCACCGGTGCGCCCTGCTCGCGTCCATAAAGCTCGATCGCTTCGCGAAACAGCGTCTCCTTGCAGCCAAACGCCGCATAAAGGCTGGGCTTGTTGATGCCCATGGCCTGCGAAAGCTCATTCATCGAAGCGCCTTCATATCCGCACGACCAGAACACCCGCATCGCCTGATGCAGCGCTTCGTTCCTGTCAAATGCTCTGGGCCTGCCGCGTCCAGCCATCTCGAATACCTTTTGTACCAAGCCGTAAATAATTACCTGGGCCGGATTTCTCAAGACAGAAGGCCGTCTCGACTGGCGGTCACGAGAAAATGGCAATGCTGGAATTGCGGGAAGGAGGACGAAACCCAGCACACCATCTGCGAACCGGGTTCCGTACGCTGCAGCAGCTACAGACATTGCGTGCACATTTTACCGTACGTCGCACAGCGTCATCTGCTCTTTCGGATATGGTTCGCAATTGCTTTTGCCAGCAGCATGGAAGAAAAAAACAGTACAATCTGGGATGAATTCATCCCCAGAACATACTCATCTCCCGTTATCGTTGCTGCCGTTGAAGTGACAAATATGAGCCCGATTAAAATGATGTCGTGCATAGACAAATCTCCGGGGTTGCATTGGCGGACATGCCTCCGCCGAACGTAGCTCAGCATAGGCGATGGAAAATCAGGGCTGAGGCCCTCCGGGATTGGTCTCAACACTCCAGGCATTCGTGGTCTCTCCAGATGTGCTCCAACTCATTGCACCACCGACCAAGGCACCTGCAGCCGTCCCCATCGGGCCTCCAAATTGTGTGCCAATCAGCGCCCCCATCCCCATGCTCGTAACGGTACCGGTCACTTGGGTTGATACCGTACTTATCTCCTGGCTCCCTCCACCACTACTGGAGCCTCCACCGCCAAAACTGACCGGTGCGAATAGACCGTCACGCCGAACGTCAATGTCGTGCGTCATACAAAGTACCTCTAACAATTCGGGGAAAGGAATTTATACTACCCCTGCTGACGTGCGCCGGAACAACTGTTCCGGCGGATCAACTGATGAGGGGGCCTACAGCGATCCCTCACCAACTATATGTTCGCTTCCGCGTACGCTTCGGCGAAGCTATTCCTGCAGTGCATTCCGATCAGGTGCTCAGGAGCAGCCGAGGCCGTGTACCGTACGGCAACCGCGTCACGGTCCATATGCAAGACTGGAACTGGTTGATGAACTAATCGCGGAGAAAATGCTGAACTCAACTCAACAGTCGAGATACACAAGCCCGGCCAGTTCGTAGGGTTCTGGCGATCCACGAATCACGGCCATCGTAAGCTTATCAAACATGAAGATAGTACCACATAATTATTTAATGAAAACAACAAACTAAAGAGATATTGACGTCTATCCCTCAGATTTGTCAATGTTCAATTTTTGCTGCCTGGGACTTTTGTCACAAGATGCGGGACCACCGCGCAGCTTCAGCCAGTCTGCCCAACGGGCCGGGAGGCAACGCCCGAGCCACGCTTCAAAAGGGTCACGATAGCGGCAATCACCATCAGGCTGCCCGGCAGCCAGTGCCAGCCGATCAGTTGCGGCCGGGTCACGAAGAGCACCACCATGGAAACGAAAGGCACCAGATAGCTGTAGGCCGTCACCGCACCCGGCGTCAGCACACCCGTGCCGCGCTGCATGAGCCAGAAGGTCACGCCGCTTGAAAAGACGCCGAGATAGGCAACGAGAAGGACATCGCCCATCTGCATCCGCGAAAGCGCGTCGACCGGCTCGAAAACCACACCGGCCAGCGCGATCAGCACCCCGCCGCCGGCGAGGCTCCAGAACGTACGCGCCGCCGCATCCTTCGAAAGCAGGTTCCGCGCCAGCCCCCATTTGGAAAGCACGGGGTAGAGCGCAGACGCAATGCAGCCGACAAAGAACAGCACCTCGTTCCAGCCAAACTGCAACTGGGCAAGGTCGCCGCCCGTCTGCGCCATGGCCAGCGCCAGCGCACCGAGAGCCCCAAGGCCGAGAATGGCCAGCAGCCCGCCCGCCCGCGGCTCGACGCCCAGCATCCGCCCCAGCCCGTAGGCAATCAGAGGCATCGTCACAAAAAGCGCCGACATGGAAAGCGCGGTCACCCGATGCGCGGCCCAGAACATGATGCCGAAAAATCCCGCAAGGCAGAGCCCCATCACCGCGTAGAGCGCAAGGGCCGGCAGGCTCGGCCGCCAGTCCTCGCGTCCCCGCACCATCGGCACCATGGCAAGTGCCGCGATGGCGAAACGGAGTGCCGTCAGAAGCAGCGGCGGCAAGCCGTCGGACAGGAACCCGACCGCGGGGAACGAAGCCCCGACGATCAGTGCCCACAAAAGCATGCCCAGATGGGCACCCATCACACTCTGCTCCCTGTCAATCGCCACGGGTCACCTGCCTTTCAGGACTCTATCGGCTTCGAACATGAAGGCATAGCTAGTTCATTGCGATCCGATTGATAATATGCAACTCAGACGAATGACTATTGACTGACAGTGTTGAATTATGGATCGCTTCACCGCCCTCACCGTGTTCCGAACGGTCGTTGAACTCGGCAGCTTCGCTGAGGCTGCGCGGCGCCTGCGCCTCTCCCCTGCGGCCGTCAGCAAGAACATCAGAGAGCTGGAAGCGCATCTCGCCGTCCGTCTCATCAACCGCACGACACGCCGCATGAGCCTCACAGAGGCAGGCGCGCTCTATCACAAACGCATCGCCGGCATTCTCGACGATCTGGAGGAGGCCGACGCCACCCTTGGGCCGCTCCAGCAGGAGCCACGCGGCCTCCTGCGCGTCAGCGCACCCATGGCGGCAAGCCTCGTCGCCCTGTCGGCATCAATCCCGCGCTTTCTCGAACGCTACCCGGAGATAACGCTCGACCTGAGGCTCGACGACCGCCGCGTCAACATTGTCGAGGACGGTTTCGACCTGGTCATTCGCGGCAGCGACCGGCTGGAAAATTCGAGCCTGATTGCCCGCAGGTTGCTCATCCTCGACCACGTCCTGTGCTGCGCGCCCGCCTATCTCGAAAGCAACGCACCACCCGCCGCACCGGAGGAGCTGCGCCGCCACGAATGCGTGCAGTTCACGCTTTCAGGCCACGCGGACGAATGGACTTTCCACAAGGCCGGCCGCAGCGTCAGCGTGCCGGTCAACGGTCGCTACAAGGTCACCTCGAGCCTCGCCGTGCGCGATGCGCTGCGCGCCGGGTTTGGCGTAAGCCTTATTCCGAGACTTTATGTGCAGGACGACCTCGCCTTCGGCCACCTCGTCCCGCTTCTCGCCGACTGGACGCCCATGGACACCACGCTCTACGCGATCTACCCCTCCGCCCGCCATGTGCAGGCCAAGGTGCGTGCGTTCCTCGACTTCCTTGTCGAGACGCTCCCTGCCCGAGCTGGCTGACTGTCCACGCCGCGCACGTCTGCAGTGCGCCCCCAAACCTGTTATGAGAGAATAATCACCCGATTCTCCCGACAGGCCCGCCGTGACCGCTGACCCCGCGCATATCCTCAAGACCGTTTATGGATACGAAGCCTTTCGCGGCCGCCAGGCCGAAATCGTCGATCACGTCATCGCCGGCAACAACGCCTTCGTTCTGATGCCGACAGGCGGCGGCAAGTCGCTCTGCTATCAGATCCCCGCACTCTGCCGCCCGGGCCTCGGCCTCATCATCTCGCCGCTCATCGCGCTCATGGCCGATCAGGTGGCCGCGCTGAAACAGGCCGGTGTGCGGGCCGCCGCGCTCAACTCCAACCTGCCTCCCGAAGCCCGCCAGGCCATCTGGCGCGCCATGGGCAACGGCTCGCTCGACATCCTCTACGTCTCGCCGGAAACCCTGCTGCGCCCAGCGGTTCTCGACCGGCTCAAACAGGTCAGCCTCTCGCTCATCGCCATCGACGAGGCACACTGTCTCTCCCAATGGGGCCATGATTTCCGCCCCCATTACCGTCAGCTCGATGCACTGGTCGAAGAGTTTCCGGACACGCCGCGCATGGCGCTCACCGCCACCGCCGACGCGCCCACCCGCGCGGAAATCATCGCCCATCTGGGCATTGCCGGGCACGACAGCTTCATCGCCGGGTTCGACCGCCCCAACATCAACTACGCCATTGAGGAAAAGGACAATCCGCGCCGTCAGCTCCAGCGGTTCCTTGAAAAGCACAGGGATGAGAGTGGCATCGTCTACTGCCTTTCCAAGCGCAAGACCGACGAAACCGCCGCCTGGCTTCAGTCGGAAGGCTACAACGCGCTTGCCTACCACGCCGGCATGGACCGCGAGGCGCGCGAGGCCAATCAGACCCGCTTCCAGCGCGAGGAAGCAGTCATCATGGTCGCTACCATTGCTTTCGGCATGGGCATCGACAAGCCGGATGTACGCTTCGTAGCGCATCTCGATCTGCCCGGCAGCATTGAAGCCTACTATCAGGAGACGGGCCGCGCCGGTCGTGACGGCCTGCCTTCCGAAGCCATGATGCTCTATGGTTTCGACGACATTGCGCTGCGCCGCCGCTTCATTGAGGAGTCCGACGCATCCGACCAGCGCAAGCGCATGGAGATGCAGAAGCTCGACGCACTTCTCGGTCTGGCCGAAACGGCCCAGTGCCGGCGCCACGTCCTGCTCAACTATTTCGGCGACCATTGCGAGCCCTGCGGCAACTGCGATACCTGCGCCAGTCCGCCAGAGCGTTTCGACGGCTCCATCGCGGTGCAGAAGGCGCTCTCATGCATCTACCGCACGGGCGAACGCTTCGGGCAGGCCTATATCGTCTCCGTGCTGCTCGGCGCGGAGGACGAACGCATCACCCGTTTCGGGCACGACCAGATCTCCACCTACGGCATCGGCAAGGAGCACGATCAGCGCACCTGGCGCTCCATCCTGCGCCAGATGGTCGCCCACGGCTTCGTCGATGTGGATTTCAGCGGCCATGGCGGCCTCTCGATTTCCGAGCGCGGCGCGCGGTTCCTGCGTGAAAAGCCAACGCTGATGCTGCGTGTTCCCCGCCCGGCGACAAAGGGCAGGAGCCGCCGCTCTTCCGGCAGCGAAGCTGCCAGCGCCCTCGCCCCGGCAGATGCCGAACTCTTCAAGGCGCTGCGTGAAAAGCGTATCGAGATTGCCCGCGCGCAGAACCTGCCGCCCTATGTCATCTTTCACGACCGCACGCTGATCGAACTGGCCACCGCCCGCCCCGTGTCCCGCAGCGCCATGGCCGGAATTTCCGGTATCGGAGAGGCCAAGCTCGACCGCTATGGCGAAGCCTTTCTGGACGTCATCGCCAGCTATCGCTAAGAAATCACTCCCGCGAGAAGAAGCGAAACATAAGAATTTTATTGATTTAAGTAATTGTCTGTCGACTTGGGACTCGGCATATTTTGTAAATCATGGGTATTTTGGGCTCGGGCAGCAAAACTCTGTCTGTCATAAATGCATAAGACCATCACTTCGCATCATAATCCGGCCTGTATGGGATCCTGAGATTTCGGGGAGAGCATCAGGTAAAAATAAAAAACTGCGTCGTGATGCCAGTGGTTTTGAGGGGGGGCACATGCATTTTCGGACGTTCAACGGCCGACTGACGGCAATCTTATTGTCGGGAAGCGCGCTGGGAAGTCTCATGGCATGGCCGGTTTCCACCGCTCACGCCGCCTGCACTCTGGTTCCTACGGCCGGCAACGACGTATTCGTCTGTGATAGCGGCACGCACACGGGCGATGTTCTGGACCTTTCAGGCAACAACACCCTGACACTGCCCGCTGGCGGCTCCGGCATTATCAACGGCAATGTCACGTTTGGTCCCGGCGTCGACACGGTCGAGGTGCATTCAGGCGAAATCAACGGCCAGCTGCAGCAGGGTGATGGCATCGATGATTTCAGGATGACTGGCGGCCAGATTGACAGCCTGAACCAGGGCGGACATTTCGACACGTTCTTCATGTCCGGGGGCCATATCGTCAATCATTTCGACGACGGCGACGAAGCGGTCATGACGGGTGGGCGCATCGGTCGTGTCGACATGAAACTCGCCAACAACATTTTCGACATGTCTGGCGGCACCATTGACGGCAATCTGGTGGCCGGTTTCGGACACGACACCATCATCCTTTCCGACGGTTCGATCGGTGGCAATATCAGCGTCAGCGGAGGCACTGACCGCGTCACGATCACCGGTGGCTCTGTGGGCGGCGACGTCCGGCTGAGCGTGGGAACCGATACACTTTTGTGGGATGGCGGCGGAACAATTGGCGGCAATGTGGATATGGGCGGTGACGACGATACCGCCACGCTACGCAACCTGAACGCCTCCAATCTTGATAGTCTGAATGCGTTTCTCGGCGGCCTGGGCACAGACGAGCTGACGCTTGAAGGCGTGGTGGCCGACACCCCCGACCGTTTCCAGACGCTTGAAACCATCAATGTGAATGCAGGATCTGCCCTGACCTTCTCGGGTAGCGAGACGCTTACCCTCGGCGACAGCGGCACCGGCACCGGATCCATGAACATCGACGCGACCAGCGCTCTCTTAGGCGGCTCGGCGACTGGCGGCATCAATGCATTCGGCATCGGCCAACGCGCAAATGTAAGCAATGCCGGAACCATCGACCTGACCAATGGCGCCAACAGCACCACCGACACGTTCACGATCACCGGCGATTATTTCGGAGATGGCGGAAATCTGTACCTGAACACGGTGCTGGGCGACGATGCCTCGCCTTCGGACAAGCTTGTCATCGCGGAGGGAACCGCCACCGGTTCCACCGGCATCTCCATCGTCAATCTGGGCGGCAGCGGCGGCGCCACGGTTCAGGACGGGATTATGGTGGTCGAGGCCACCGGAGGCGGAACCACTGCCTCCGGCGCGTTCTCCCTCAACGACCGCGTCGCGGTCGGAGCTTTTGAATATTACCTGTATAGAGGCGGAGTTTCCGCCGGGACGCAGGATAACTGGTATCTGCGCTCGACCATCGTCAATCCAGCGACACCCACGCCCTCTGTACCGGAGCCTGCTCCTGCGCCCGGTGCAGGCCCCGCTCCGATCCTGCCTCCGGATCCGGCCGCGCCGGTGGCCCCGCCCACTCCAGGTGCGACCCTGGTGGCAGGCGAGACAGTTCCTCTCTACCGTCCGGAGGTCGCAACCTATTCCACGGTTCCGCCTGTACTTCAGCATTTGGCAATGTCCACGCTTGGCACATTTCATGAAAGACGCGGTGTGCAACCTTTTCTTCGGGATGGAGAAGCGGTTCTGCCCGCAAGCTGGAGCCGGCTCTTCGGACAGACTGTCGAAAACAAATGGGACGGCACTGTCGCTCCCGGTTTCGACGGGAATTTATTGGGCTTTCAGCTTGGCCAGGACCTGATCGGACGCGAAAGCCACAGCGGGCATATTGACCGGGTGGGAATCTTTATCAGTCATGCCCGCATGAACGGTGACACCACCGGTCAGGCCATTGGCTGGAATGACGTGGCAGTCGGCGAACTCGACATTCACGGCACCAGCCTGGGCGGCTACTGGACGCATGTTGCGCCCAATGGCTGGTATCTGGACGGCGTCGTGACGGTTACCTGGTTCGGCGGAGAGGCACGCTCCAATGCCGGCGAAGCCATTGAGGTAGACGGAACCGGTGTCGCAGCCTCTGTCGAGACAGGCTATCCTGTCACTTTCAACGATCACTGGCGCCTGGAACCGCAGGCCCAGTTGATTTGGCAACATCTTTCGCTCGACGATCAGAGCGACCGTTTTTCTACGGTCACCTTCGAAACAGACGACGCCGTCACAGGGCGGTTGGGAATACGCCTGGAAGGAGATTTTCAGGCAGGCGATGGCCAGAGCCTGAAACCGTATTTCAAGGCCAATCTCTGGCATACATTCTCGGCAGAACATAGCCTGCGTTTCGGCGGGGATGCGGTTGCAACCGAGTTCAAAGGCACATCACTCGAACTCGGCGCAGGCCTTGTAGCCAACCTCACCAGACAGGTCGGCCTTTTCGCAACAGCGGATTATACGACGAATATCGGCGGCGAGAAAATGCAGATAGTCGAGGCCAATCTGGGCCTGAGCATCACCTGGTAGGCAGTGCCGGCATTCTTCGTCGCACATTGCCTGCGTGTCTGGTGCGGACGGCGGGGGTCGAACCCGCAAGCCCGAAGGCGGCAAATTTTAAGTCTGCTGCGTCTACCAGTTTCGCCACGTCCGCACGGGTCAACGACTAGCGGTAGAAACCCGCGCGATCAAGCGCGATACGCATGTTCTTCAGAGAATACGCATGTTCACTTGTACATGATGGCGCGTGAAACCCGGTCGACATCCACATGATGGGGTCTTGCGTGTTCCGGCGTCACCGCAGGCGTGGCCCCTTTCATCAGCGCATGTCAAAGCGGAATCGCGGTTTCGTCCTTGCCGGTTCGAATCACCATCATCGTCCAGTATCTCGCAACATTCATCCGCTCCTGAAACAGTCGGTTGCAGAGCGCATCATATTCCTCCATGTCCCGCAGACGCAGGATCAGAACCGCATCGACCTCTCCCGTCACGGTATAAGCCTGGGCAACCGCTTCCTCCCTGGCCGCCAGGTTGAGAAATTGCCGTGTGTTCGGTTCACCGTGAAGTCTCAACTCCACCGTCACCACCGCCTTCAGCGTGCGCCCGGTCTTGGCCGGGTTCAGGATCGCGGCAATCCGGTCAATGACACCTGACTGACGCAACCTTCGAATTCGCCGCAGACAGCTCGAAGCGGACAGGCCCACCTCGTCGGCCAGGGCGGCATTGGTGCGCGAGGCGTCACGCTGCAGAAGATTGAGCAGTTTCCTGTCGATCCGGTCCATCCATACCTCCAGAGCACGAATCCTGTCTTGCAATAAAATTGCACAAATATGCAATTTTTGACCACAAATGCGAATGCCCTCGGGCTAGAGGATGGCGGCAGTCAATTCTTGGAGACAGAGATGTCCGCACCCCGTTTTGCCATCCACAAAACCCTCGAGACGCTTCAGATATACTGGGAACTCGTGCGCATCATGGTTCCCATCACAATCGCAACCGAGGTGATGTCCCGGGCGGGACTGATCGATCTCGCGGCACCCGCTCTGGCTCCTGTCATGGGGCTTTTCGGTCTGCCACCGGAACTGGGTCTTGCCTGGCTGACGGGCATGCTCGTGGGGATATGGGGTGCGATTGCGATGATTTTCACGCTGGTGCCCGCCACGTCGATGAGCGTTGCCGACATCACGGTGTTTTCGGCACTCGTGCTGATCGCGCATGGCCTGCCGATCGAACAGAAGATCATCCAGAGAGCCGGTCCGGGATTTGTGATCACCACGATCATCCGCATCGCCGGTGCGGTCGCCTACGCCATGATCTTGCACCACATATTGGAGACAACCGGCTGGCTCGCCGAGCCGCTCAACCCGACCTGGATACCGGTCGTTGCCTCCACCGACTGGCTGGGTTTCCTTGTCGGGCTTCTGGAAGCCCTCGCCGTCATGCTCGCCATTCTCCTTGCCCTTGCCTGGGGGCTGGAAGTCCTGAAGCTGACGGGCATCATGGCACTGTTGATGAGGATACTTGCCCCCGCATTGCGCCTTGCCGGGATCAGGGAGGAAACGGGACAGTTTACCGCCGTGGGTCTGTTTCTCGGCATATCCTACGGTGGCGGATTGCTGATCCGCGAAGCACGAACGGGTAACATCTCACCCCGCCAGGTCTTCATTTCATGCGTATTCATGGGCTTCGCGCACAGCATTATCGAAGACACCCTGATCGTCATGGCTCTGGGCGCAGACGCCCTTGGCGTGCTCGCCGGGCGCCTTGCATTCGCGGTCGCGGCGACGGCCCTGATTGCCTGCGTCCTGCGCTCGATCCCCGATGACAGTTTTTTTTCATGGGCGTTCCGGCGCACGAAATGCGAGGCACCGGCCGGCCCGTAGAACTTTCAGTAAAAGCGGAAACGTTCCGGCCTTGAAGACCGACATCGCCCCCGCGGGGTTCTGCGGGGGCGATTGTGCTTGAATTTCCGGCTTTCGCCGCTGTCAGCCAGCAAGCCTTGCGGTGATTTCGGCCAGCCGCTTGCCCTGGAATTTCGCGCCTTCAAGCTCCTGCTCGGAAGGCATGCGCGAACCGTCGCCATTCGTGGTCGTGGTCATGCCGTAGGGTGCCCCGCCGCGCACCTTGTCGTTGCCCATCTGGTCCTGATAGGCATAGGAGAGCGGCACGATCAGCATACCGTGGTGCTGAAGGGCGAGCTGCGTTGAGGCCAGCGCAAGCTCCGCGCCGCCATGCTGCGTGGCGGTCGACGACATCACCGTGGCCGGCTTGTCGATCAGCTTGCCTTCCGCCCAGAGCGGCCCCGTCTGATCCAGGAAATTCTTTATCTGCGCCGCCATTATGCCGTAGCGCGTCGACACACCGAAAATGAACCCGTCATAGTCGGCAAGCTCCAGCGGCTCGGCGATCGGGGCCTCCTGGTCGAGCTTGTAATGTGCCTTCTGCGCCACCTCTTCCGGAACCAGTTCAGGCACACGCTTGATGGTCACGTCGGCGCCTGCTTCCCGCGCGCCTTCGGCGGCGGCCCTGGCCATGGCTTCCATGTGGCCCCAGCTCGAATAATAGAGAACCAGAATCTTGGTCATTGTCTGCTCCGCTTTCGCTGCAATCTCGGTTTCGGTCGTCTGCCGCGACAACGCGGCCTCAACGCATCTAACCTCTGTCGGGTTCACTAAAAACCGCACGAAAGCCGACACACTGTTCACCGTTTGAGGCCCATTGCCCCCGCCATGCCGGAGGTTTATCTCTCCTTTGGTCAACAGGGATCACACACGAAATGAGCGAACTCGTAACGGCCGCGATGGTGGTCATAGGCGACGAAATCCTGTCGGGCCGCACCAAGGACAGGAACATCGGCCACCTGGCCGACATGCTGACGGCGGTCGGCATTGATCTGCGGGAAGTGCGCGTCGTCTCCGACGACGAGACGGCCATCGTAGAAGCCGTGAATGCGCTGCGCGCGCGCAACACCTATGTGTTCACCACAGGCGGCATCGGCCCCACCCACGACGATATAACCGCCGATTCCATCGCCCGCGCCTTCGGTCGCCCATGCGGTTATGACGAGAAGGCCCACCGGCTTCTTGAAGAGCACTATGGCCGCCGCGACATCGAATTCTCCGAGGCCCGC
Source organism: Nitratireductor lacus (assembly GCF_056431025.1). NCBI lineage: Bacteria > Pseudomonadati > Pseudomonadota > Alphaproteobacteria > Hyphomicrobiales > Phyllobacteriaceae > Nitratireductor > Nitratireductor lacus. Next base: position 35,858 of record NZ_JBWKMB010000004.1, read on the forward strand.
AAACGCATGGCGCGCATGCCCGAAGGCGCCGAACACATAGACAATCCGATCTCGGTCGCCCCCGGCTTCCGCGTCGAAAACGTCTATGTGATGGCCGGCGTGCCCGCAATTTTCCAGGCCATGCTCGACAATGTGATCCCCAAACTCAGGACTGGCGCCCGGCTTATCTCCGAGACCATCCCTTCCCCGCTTCCCGAAGGCGCGATTGGCGGTCCGCTCGGCGAAATCCAGGCCGCCCATCCAGAAACCATCATCGGCTCTTATCCAAAATATCAGGACGGTTCCTTCTGGACGGAAATCGTGGTTCGCTCCCGCTCGAGGGAGGCGCTTGCGGCGGCTGTCGAGGCGACACGCAGCATGCTGGAAGCGATTCCCGCCAGGCAGGTGGTAAAAGGTTGATCTGGCGCAAAACTTTTTGCCTCTCAAAGCGTTAGGAATAGAGACGGCCCTGCATCGCAGCTCCAAGGAGGCTGACATGAGCTACAAGACCATTCTTGCCATTCTTCAAAGCGAAGCCGACGCCCCGCGCGTTCTCGATCTCGCCCTGCCGCTTGCGGCCCGTCATGACAGCCATGTCATCGGTCTCCACGCCGAAGCACTGCCGATGGTCATGGCCTCCCCCATGGGCGGACCCGTTGTCGATCTGAGCATCGACATGCAGGAGGAGACAAACCGCCGTCACGCGGTGATCCGCAACCTTTTCAACGAACGCGCCCGCAGGGAAGCCGTCGGCAATGAATGGCGTGGTTTCGACAGTGTCTCGGGCGATTCCGCCATATCCGGCATCGAGAGCGCGCGCAGTGCCGATCTCGTCATCGCCCAGCAGACCGATCCGGACGCTGCCGGCGCCATGGAAGCCAATGTCGAAGCCCTGCTTTTCGAGAGCGGCCGCCCGGTCCTGTTCGTGCCCTACATCCACAAGACACGCGAGGCCGAGTTCAAAAAGATCATACTCGCCTGGAACGGCAGCCGTCAGGCAGCGCGTGCCGCCTTCGATGCCCTACCCTTCATGAAGGAAGCAGGCAGCGTCGAAGTGTTCTGCGTCGACCCGCAGGACACGCCCCGCCGCGATGCCGCCATGGCAGGCACCGCCATCGCCGCGGCACTCGCCCGTCACGATATCGATGTCACGGTCAAGGTGGAGCAGTCTGGCGGCCTCTCCCATGGTGAGGTGCTGGACAATCGCGTCGCCGACACGGGCGCCGATCTTCTGGTCATGGGTGCCTTCGGGCGTTCCAGGCTCCGCGAATTTGTGTTCGGCGGTGCCACCCGCACCATTCTGCAGAGCATGACCGTGCCGACCTTCATGGCACATTGATGCCGGTCTGCCCCGTCTTCGCAGTGGAGACGGGCTGAAAATCCGTCATCGGAGGGTGTCGGGCTTGCGCTCGACATCCCTTTCCGGCTAATTCACCGCGCATTCCGATCTGCCGCCGCGATGCGTATATGGAGTGCGATGTCGATGTCTCTTCCCGAAAAAGCCTTCCCGGTCTCCTGGGACCAGTTCCACCGCGACGCGCGCGCCCTCGCCTGGCGGCTCGCCGGCGCCAATGGCGGCTGGAAAGCCATCGTCTGCATCACACGCGGCGGCCTGGTGCCCGCCGCCGTCATCTCCCGTGAACTCGGCATCCGCCTGATCGAGACCGTCTGCGTCGCCTCTTATCACGACTACACCGAACAGGGCGATCTCAGGGTCCTCAAGGAGATCAACCCGGAACTTCTGAAAGATGACGGCGAAAACGTCCTGATCGTCGACGACCTGACCGACACCGGCAAGACCGCCGCCATCGTGCGCGCCATGATGCCGAAGGCACACTTCGCCACGATATACGCAAAACCGAAGGGCCGGCCGCTGGTCGATACATTCGTTACCGAAGTTTCCCAGGATACGTGGATCTATTTCCCGTGGGACATGGGTTTCTCCTACCAGAAGCCGATCGCCGAAGACCAGCGCGGCTGAACGGGCCCGGGGAAACGCGCCCCATGTCGCGCATCGAGCAAAAGTCCGGCACGGCGAACGATCTGACGTCCGGTGAAGCGTTCGCTCCCGCCGAACGCGACGCCGTGTACCGTGCCATCGCGACACGCCGCGACGTGCGCGGCGAGTTTCTGCCCGACCCGCTCTGCGAGAACGCGCTTTCCCGCATCCTCGCCGCCGCCCACCAGGCGCCATCCGTGGGCCTCTCTCAACCCTGGGATTTCATTCTTGTCCGCGACAGGGAAACGCGCGTCCGGGTCGCCGAAATCTTCGCCAGGGCCAATGAAGAAGCCGCGAAACGGTTTCCCGCGCAGAAACAGGCCCGGTATCGCACCCTGAAACTTGAAGGGATTCTGTCCGCGCCGCTCAATATCTGCGTAACCAGCGATCCCGCGCGCGGTGGTCCCGTCATTCTCGGTGCCACCCATATGGCCGACACGGATCTCTTCAGCACGGTGTGCGCGATCCAGAATCTGTGGCTGGCGGCGCGCGCTGAAGGCATCGGCGTCGGCTGGGTGAGCATTCTGCACGAAGATCAGGTCAAATCGGTGCTCGGCATTCCCGATCGCATTCGGCTGGTGGGCTATCTCTGCCTGGGGCATGTGCGCGGCTTCCACGACCGGCCCGAACTCGAAAAACGCGGCTGGCGACACCGTGATGATGTGAAGAAACACGTCCACGAAGAGAGATGGAACGCACAACACGACCCTGAGGATTAATAGTTTGGCGCACGATTGTTGCGCCAAGCGCTTGATTTCTGTCGTCAATTCACTATGTCTGCCATCAGGCTTTCTGCGCCCCATGATTCGAGCGCAAGAGCAGTTCGGCGGAAAACATCCGCCCGGCGCGTGAATTTAGCGTAGAAACAGTTATTTGCAGGAAAGTCATGAATCCCGGCGCGATGAGCCCGGGCAAAGGAGAAGTGCGATTTTCACTCACGGCACACGTTTGCGGTTGACCGAAACGGTCCGGCGCCTGTTCGGCGGCAATCCGCGCCGTGTGCAGGCCGCGGCCCTGCCGTGGCGGAAGACCCCGGATGGCAAACGTGTCGAATTCCTGCTCGTCACCAGCCGTGGCACCGGTCGCTGGGTTCTGCCCAAAGGGTGGCCGGAAGGTGCGGAAACGCTTGCCATGGCCGCCCAGCGCGAAGCGCGCGAGGAAGCGGGCGTCCGCGGGAAGCCGGGCGAAGGTGAAATCGGGCGTTTCTACTATCACAAACTCGATGGAACAGGCGTCGAGTGGCCCTGCGAGGTCGCCGTCGTTCCGCTCGAGGTGACGGAAGAGCGCGCAAAATGGCCGGAGCGCAAACAGCGGACGCGTCAGTGGTTTTCGCCGGCTGAGGCAGCCGCTGCCGTTAAGGAACCTGATCTGGGTGAACTCCTGATTCGGTTCGCGCACAATCCACGGGAAATCGCTGCCTGAACGGCCTTTTTCGTCGTCAGGACTTGCCGCGCGGAACATTGTTTCCTAACCGGGACCGGATTTCTTTGCGATATGCCGGCTCAACGGCACAGCACCGGCCGAAACTGGAAATGGAATGAGCGACACCGCCACCAATCCGCGCAAGCAGACCCTCGACAAGGACCTCGACAAGCTGGTGCACGTCGAGGAGGCCACGACCACCGTCGCGCGCGGCCTGGTCGCACCGGGCCTTGGCCTTCTCTTCCTGGCGCTTACTGCCATTTTCGCCGCCACCTACACATTCGGTGAGCCGCGCGCAGTGATCATCATCGCCGCCGCCGCGATCGGCGCCTATATGGCGCTGAACATCGGCGCGAACGATGTGGCCAACAATGTCGGTCCCGCAGTGGGCGCCAAGGCCATGACGCTTGGCGGTGCGCTGCTCATTGCTGCCGTATTCGAAAGTGCCGGCGCGCTGATTGCCGGCGGTGATGTGGTCGACACGATCTCCAAGGGCATTATCGATCCGGCTGCCGTGGGAACGCCCGAGGCTTTCGTGCGGGCCATGATGGCTGCTCTCATCTCTTCTGCCCTGTGGATCAACCTGGCGACCTGGATTGGCGCTCCCGTTTCGACCACCCATTCCGTGGTCGGCGGTGTCATGGGTGCCGGCATTGCCGCAGCCGGCTTCTCCTCCGTCGACTGGGCGATGATGACGCAGATCGCCGCGAGCTGGGTCGTCTCCCCCGTTGTCGGCGGCGTCATCGCCGCCCTGTTCCTCGCTTTCATCAAGACAGCCATCATCTATCAGGACGACAAGATCACGGCGGCGCGGCGCTGGCTGCCGCTCCTGATTGCCATCATGGCCGGTGCATTCGCCGCCTATCTCACGCTCAAGGGGCTGAAAAAGGTCTTTCCCGTCAGCGGCACCGGCGCTGCGATCATCGGCTTCGCCTTCTTCGCCGTGACGTGGTTCCTGGCGCACCTCTTCGTGCATGCCCAGTCGGAGGGGCTCGAGAATCGCAACCAGTCGCTGCGCAGCCTTTTCAAGGTTCCGCTGGTCATTTCGGCCGCCCTCCTCTCCTTCGCCCATGGCGCCAATGACGTGGCAAACGCTGTCGGCCCGCTGGCGGCAATCGTCTTCACGGTCCACGAGAGCACCGTCAACACCACCGTCACCATCCCTCTCTGGGTGATGATCATTGGTGCAGCCGGCATTTCCATCGGCCTCGTTCTCTTCGGGCCCAAACTCATCCGCATGGTCGGTGAACAGATCACCAAGCTCAACCCGATGCGCGCCTTCTGCGTCGCACTGTCGGCAGCCATCACCGTCATCGTTGCCTCCGGTCTCGGCCTGCCGATCAGTTCCACCCATACCGCCGTTGGCGCGATTTTCGGCGTCGGCTTCTTCCGCGAATGGTATACGGCGCATTCCAAACGCCGCCGTGCTTATCTTGAACGCAAGGGCGTGCGGCTCAAGGCGGACAACGGCGCCAGCGACGACGATGATCTCGAGATCGAACTGCAGAAGACGTCACGTGAGGAAATCGCCCGCCGCAAGCTCGTGCGTCGTGCCCATGTGCGCACCATCGTCGCCGCCTGGGTGACGACGGTTCCGGCAGCTGCCCTGCTTTCGGCTGTCATATTCCTGGTGCTCGATCTCGTCGCCTGACACCGATTTTCTACATTCGGCTTTTTTGACGCGCGTTTTTTTACCGCGCGTTTTTTCTACCCCCTGCCCGCGCCAGATACCGGGAACGCTGGGTTTCTAAAACCGCAACAGTGTCGAAGCGGCTTCCCCATTATTCACATATGCGACACACAACATCTTGCGGTCATAAATGATCCAGACCCGACTCCTTGACGTGACGGTACGAGTCGCCTTTTATGGGTTTCGCGCCTGCGTTCGTAAGGTGCGATTGGTCGGCGAAAGTCCGGTCGATTTTCCAATTTTGTATCGAGTTTCCGAGACCTGCCCGAACAGATTTTTGGGCGGTGCGGCGCCGTTTGCGCCGTGGAAAAAAGCAAACGGGGGCGCGTGTGCCGATCTGGCATAAAGAAGCTGTTAACACTATATTTAGTGTCTTCAGATATTCTACGCACCAGATAATGTGAATGTTATGTGACGTTAGCGTTGCATCGGCGTCAGGTTGGGGGCGGTTTCGCAGACTGCGAGGCATCGCTTCAAAAGGGTCGTCTTCCCGGCCCGCCACGAGGCACCAACCTTCGGTAAAGGAGAGTCGTTCGTCCCGGCGAACGGCAGTCGGCGGACACAGCGTCTGCGCGGTGAAAATGTGATGAGGCATTGACCGTTGCAGACACTATATTTGGATTAGGGGCGAAGAGGATAAAATGCGCATCGAACGCCGGTTCACAAAGCAAGGCCAGAGCCCATACGCGGAGATTTCCTTCCGCAAGGCCACGAGCGAAATCAAGAACCCGGATGGCTCCATTGTCTTCCGGCTGGAGAACATCGACGTTCCGGCGCAGTTCTCCCAGGTCGCCAGTGACATTCTGGCCCAGAAATATTTCCGCAAGGCGGGTGTGCCCGCCCGCCTGAAGAAGGTCGAGGAGAACGACGTCCCCTCCTTCCTGTGGCGTTCGGTGGCTGACGAGGAAGCCCTGAAGGACCTACCCGAGGATGAGCGCTATGGCTCCGAGACCAGCGCTGCGCAGGTCTTCAACCGTCTCGCCGGCACCTGGACCTACTGGGGCTGGAAGGGCGGCTATTTCAATGGCGAGGAAGACGCGCAGGCGTTCATGGACGAGCTGTGCTACATGCTCGCCACCCAGCGCGTTGCCCCCAATTCGCCGCAGTGGTTCAACACCGGCCTGCACTGGGCCTATGGCATCGATGGCCCCGGCCAGGGCCACTATTATGTCGACCCCTTCACCGGCAAACTGGTGAAATCCAAATCGGCATACGAGCACCCGCAGCCCCATGCGTGCTTCATCCAGTCGGTCGGCGACGATCTCGTCAATGAAGGCGGGATCATGGACCTGTGGGTCCGCGAGGCACGCCTCTTCAAATACGGTTCGGGCACCGGTTCCAACTTCTCGCATCTGCGCGGCGAAGGCGAAAAGCTCTCCGGCGGCGGCAAGTCGTCGGGCCTCATGTCCTTCCTCAAGATCGGCGACCGTGCAGCCGGCGCCATCAAGTCGGGCGGCACCACACGCCGGGCGGCCAAGATGGTCGTGGTCGATGCCGACCATCCCGATATCGAGGCTTATATCGACTGGAAGGTGAAGGAAGAGCAGAAGGTTGCCGCCCTCGTCACCGGTTCCAAGATCGCCAAGAAGCATCTCGACGCCATCATGAAGGCCTGCATCAATTGCGAGGGCGCCAATGACGACTGCTTCGATCCGTCCAAGAACCCGGCGCTGAAGCGTGAGATCAAGGCCGCCAAGCGCAATGCCGTGCCGGAAAACTACATCCAGCGCGTCATCCAGTTCGCGCGGCAGGGCTATACCGATCTCGGTTTCAAGACCTATGACACGGATTGGGATTCGGAAGCCTATCTCACCGTCTCCGGCCAGAATTCAAACAATTCCGTCTCTTTGAAGGATGACTTCCTGCGCGCTGTCGAAGCCGATGGCGACTGGAACCTGATCAACCGCATCGACGGCAAGGTCGCCAAGACCGTGAAAGCCCGCGACCTGTGGGAGAAGATCGGTTATGCCGCATGGGCCTCTGCCGATCCGGGCCTGCACTACAACACCACCATGAACGACTGGCACACCTCGCCGGCGGCGGGCCCGATCCGCGCCTCGAACCCGTGCTCGGAATACATGTTCCTGGACGACACGGCCTGCAATCTCGCCTCGATGAACCTCCTCCAGTACCGCAACAGGGACGGTTCCATCGACATCGCGGCCTATGAGCACACGGTGCGCCTGTGGACCATGGTGCTCGAAATCTCCGTCATGATGGCCCAGTTCCCCTCCAGGGAGATTGCCAAACTCTCCTATGAATATCGCACGCTGGGTCTTGGCTATGCCAATATTGGCGGCCTCTTGATGACCTCCGGCATACCCTATGATTCCCCTGAAGGCCGCGCCATCTGCGGCGCACTGACGGCGATCATGACAGGTGTTTCCTACGCCACCTCGGCCGAAATGGCCGGCGAGCTCGGCGCGTTCCCCGATTATGAGCGCAATGCCGAAAACATGCTGCGCGTCATCCGCAACCATCGCCGCGCCGCCCATGGCCAGAGCGAGGGTTATGAGAAGCTGGCCGTGAACCCGGTGCCGCTCGTGGCCGAGGATTGCCCCCATGCCGACCTGATCGAGCATGCACGCGCTGCCTGGGACCGCGCGCTGGAGCTCGGCGAAAAGCATGGCTACCGCAATGCGCAGGCCACCGTCATCGCGCCCACCGGCACGATCGGCCTTGTCATGGACTGCGACACGACCGGCATCGAGCCCGACTTCGCGCTGGTGAAGTTCAAGAAGCTGGCCGGTGGCGGCTACTTCAAGATCATCAACCGCGCCGTGCCGGAAGCCCTGCGCACGCTCGGCTATTCCGAAGCCCAGATAGCCGAGATCGAGGCTTATGCCGTCGGTCATGGCAATTTCGACCAGGCGCCGTCCATCAACCCGACCAGCCTCAGGGGGAAGGGTTTCGACGACGAGAAGATCGCCGCCGTCAACGCCGCGCTCAAATCGGCTTTCGACATCAAGTTCGCCTTCAACAAGTGGACGCTTGGTGAAGATTTCTGCCGGGAGAAGCTCGGTTTCACCGACGAACAGCTCGACGATTTCTCCTTCGACATGCTGGCCGCCCTCGGCTTCAACAAGAAGGAGATCGAGGCAGCCAACATCCACATCTGCGGTGCCATGACGCTGGAAGGCGCACCGCATCTGAAGGAAGAGCACCTGCCCGTCTTCGACTGCGCCAATCCGTGCGGCAAGATCGGCAAGCGCTATCTCTCAGTCGAGAGCCACATCCGCATGATGGCCGCCGCCCAGCCCTTCATCTCGGGCGCCATCTCCAAGACCATCAACATGCCCAACGAGGCCACGGTCGAGGACTGCAAGGAGGCCTATCTCCTTTCCTGGAAGCTGGCGCTCAAGGCCAACGCGCTCTACCGCGACGGCTCAAAACTCTCGCAGCCACTCAATGCCTCGCTCATCGCCGACGATGAAGAGGATGCCGACGATCTGGTCGAGGAACTGGTCGCGGCACCGACCGCGGCCCAGGCCGCGACAATCTCGGAGAAGATCATCGAGCGCGTGGTAGAGAAAGTGGTGCGCGAGCGCGAAAAGCTGCCCAACCGCCGCAAGGGCTACACCCAGAAGGCGGTGATCGGCGGGCACAAGGTCTACCTGCGCACCGGCGAATTCGACGATGGCCGCCTCGGCGAGATATTCATCGACATGCACAAGGAAGGCGCTGCCTTCCGCGCCATGATGAACAATTTCGCCATCGCCATCTCGCTCGGTCTGCAGTATGGCGTGCCGCTCGACGAATATGTGGAGGCCTTCACCTTCACCAAATTCGAGCCGGCCGGCATGGTCATGGGCAATGACGCGATCAAGAACGCCACGTCGATCCTCGACTATGTGTTCCGCGAGCTGGCCGTTTCCTATCTCGACCGGTCCGACCTTGCCCATGTGGACACATCCGACTTCACCAACACCGCGCTTGGCCGCGGCATCAATGAAGGCAAGGCCCTTCCCTATTCCAAGGGCCTGACCCGCGGCGCGCCGCTCAAGGTCGTCTCCGGCAAGTCCGGTGGCGAACCCAAGGGGTCATCCGGCAGCACAGTGCGTGCTGTCTCATCCGGTGCAACGGTGCACGCGCTGAAACCGGCGGTCGCCGAACTGCACGAGGAAGCCACCGCCTTCCGTCGTGACTATGAGGAGCGTGCGAAGGAACTGGCCGAAGAGGTTGCACAGGACAACGACATCAACGATGTCTTCACCGAAGCCGCCGCCACGGAAGCCGCCGACGCCAAGAAGGTCGAAACCCACCGCCGCCAGCAGGCGATCATGCAGGGTTACACGGGCAATATGTGCTCGGAGTGCCAGAACTTCACCATGGTGCGCAACGGCACCTGCGAAAAATGCGACACCTGCGGCGCAACGAGCGGGTGTAGCTGAGAGCGCCGTTTTGGGTGAAAAAAAACGGCGCCTCGACGTCTTCAGGAAGGCCCATCCATATTGTTGTTTCTGTGGGGGAAACTCCCCCACAGAAAGCATTGATCATATCCCTGCTAAGATACTGTTTACCAACAGCCAGTTGCCAGGGGACAAAAAATTTGAGTTCCCTTCCTGCTACCAGTGCAACCATGCTTCCAAGCAGTATGATCAAATCGCGGCCCTATTAACCCTCAGTACGATCGACGCAAACGCGACTTCCTCAGCTCACTTTCAGAAGGTCGCCTCTGGCGTAAAGAACAATGCCCGAAAAGCTATTTCCGATGTGGTTCAAGGTGCTACAGGCCAACGTCATCGCAGCAAACAGTTGAGTGAAGCATTCGGAATCCCAGTACAGGCGTCTAAGCTTGATGGCGCAGCTCTTCTTTCCCTAAAGGTCTTGGGTGCAAAAATAGGAATGGCTCATTACTATGAGGACAACGGCATACCATTGGCGATTGAGGGCGGGCTCTGGACAATGACTCTTACCCCAGCGGCGTTGCTTGAAGGAGGAATACCAGAGTTTCTAAGATTCGGCGAGCCTTTTGAGGATTTAACTTCAAAATGCAGAGAAAAAGAACAAATAAAATTCCGATCGATACGAAATAAAGAAGAAGGATTGTACTTATATCAGATTCTTATTCGGGATCATATGCTTATCACCAGCATAGTCGACAAGGATATGACTAGGCACTCTGAAAGTCAGCCGTATGTAATCCGCCCGGGCTTCCTGAAAAGCCTGCAGAATCCTGCTCCACTTTTTTCGACGTCACTCTCAATCCAACTAAAATCCAACGACTGAAGGTTCACCAACACGCTTCCAAGGTTGCTAAAGAGCGTCGTGGTCGTTCCGGTAGAAAATCGTACCGCGCTTGCGTTTATCCACTTCCGCTAAGCCGCCTTCGTAAACTCCAGCGCTGGCACCGTGCGCTTCGGGTCGATCTCATAAGTCTCCGCTCTCACCACGCCATGCTCGACGAAGGGATCGGCGGCAATGCGCGCATCATGGGCCTCGCGGCTCTCGCCATGGGCAATCACCGCGCCGCCGCCCCCCTGCAAGGAGCCGACGCTCAGAAAAACCCCGTCGGAAAAACCCGCGGCAATCCATTCATTGTGCGCCGCCATAAAATCCCTGGCAGCACTCCGGTTCTCGGCAAACTTCAACAGCGTCACAAACATGCGAAGAAACTCCTCAATTCGACAATGATGCAATCCGGCCGTCGAGCCAGCCAGTGATGTCCGCCACTTCCCGGCGAATGAATTCTTCATCCTTGAAAGCCGTGGCGAGCGATGCCACGCCCTGCGACCAGGCCAGCACATGCAGCGCCCATTCCCGCGCCGCCTCATCTGCGCCCAGAACCCTGAACTGCTTTTCAAGCCAATGGGCAAACAGGCTAAAAATCTCCGCCGCCCGCTCCTGATGCACGTGATCGAGCTTGGCAAGTTCGGCGCACAGTGTGCCGACCGGGCAGCCATGGGCCATGATCGGAGCACGGTTGGCGATCAGAAGTTCGATGAAGGCGACAATCCGCTCGCGCGGTTTCGGAGCCTGCGCTTCCCACCCGTCCAGCATCGCCCGGGTGCGCTGAAGCCGCCGGTCGATGACGGCGTCCAGAATCTCGTCCTTGGTCTTGAAATAATAGTAGAAATTGCCTCGGGAGATGCCGACTTTCACGGCAATGTCCGCAAACGACGTCGCCTCAAACCCACCCCGATAAAACAGGTCATCAGCGATTTCGATGATGTTGTGGCGGGTGGAAGCAGAAGCCATGAAAATCTCATTGCGAATGGTTTTGCATGATTAGGACAATTGTCCAAATAATGCAAGTCGCCGCCAGTGCCAGTTCCAGAAGCGAGAAACCTGTCTGATTGAGCTGTGGCACTGTGGCCTTGCAGAGGGGCGCCCGCCCCCCTGCGCACACCACTCCCTTACCGCTGCGCCGAAACCAGAAGCATCATCGGCCGCTCCAGTTCCTCGGCCAGTTCCGGCATCTGCGCAATCTGCGCCTCAGTCGGTGCGAATTCCCTGATTTCGCGCAACACAAATCCCGCACCGATCAGCGCGTTCAGCGTCGTCGCCATGGTGCGGTGATATTTGAGCACTCCCTTGGCGAACCAGTCGGTGCGCCGCTCCCCTTCCAGCGCATAGCAGTTGACCGGCCAGGTCTTGTGTCCGTCTTCTTCCGGCAGCCAGCGCGGTCGCATGGCAGCCATGAAAACCGGATGTTCGATGGTGAACACGAAATGCGCCCCCGGTGTCAGCGCTCCATGGATCGTCCGTACCAGCCGGTCGAAATCATGGATATAGTGAAAGGTCAGCGCGCTGAACGCGAAGTCGAACGCCCCTCCGGGCAGGTCAAGCGTCTCCAGGTCGGCGATCCGGTAGTCGATGGCCGCATCGTCGGTGTCGGTACGCGCCCGCGCGATCATGTTCTGCGAAACGTCGAGCCCGAGAACGCTCCGCGCGCCCGCCTCGCGCAGATAGCGTGAGGCCCAGCCAAACCCGCATCCCAGATCAACAACACGCCGATCCGTCACATCCGGCAGCATGGCAGCGATGGCCGGCCATTCCGGCGCGCCTGCCAGTCCGTGCACCTGCCGTGGAAGCTGGCTATAGCCTTTGAAAAAATCGGAATTGTCATAGATGTTCTGCGCCATTGATTGTCTCCATTTCTCAAAAATGGACGGGGCACAGATTTACGCACAAAACCCCGTCCGCGTCGCGGCGAGGCTGCAGGAGTGTGATCCGCGTCTTTCTCTCAGCGTGGTTCAGGCTCCGGCATCTCGCCCTGGAAGATGCCGGCCGGCCGGGAAACGATGTGCGTGTCCTGCTCGATCATGGCCATTCATATCCTTTGCCGGTCCAGCACTGTCAAGAGATGCAACCCGCGCGGCCGCCCGTTCTTGCTATCCGGTGCGAAACCGATAGTCTCACCGCGCAGTGCAGGCTCCCGGAGGCATCCGATGCGGAACTCGGTCGAACAATCCATGCAGCTTTTCTGGCGTCGCACGGATATGGACGGGCTGGAGCGGCTCACCCTTTCCATCGGTCAGCAGGGCGTCGAGGCCCGCTCCACGGTACTGTGTCTGGAAGCTGGCGGCTGCCGCATAGACTACAGCTGGACGCTCGACGCCGCTTGGCACACGCAGAGCCTCACAGTTGAACGCTGGAACGGCGAGGATCATGGCCAGTTGCATCTCGAGCGCGCCGGAACCGGCTGGCGGGTAAACGGAGCGCCCCGCCCCGATCTTGACGGGGCCGCCGAGCCGGACCTTTCCGTCACCCCGTTCTGCAACACTCCGCCCATCCGCCGGACGCCGGCCACACCCGGCGAACACCTCACGCTCGACACCGCCTTCATCGACGGGCCGGCGCTCACCGTCGCGCGCTCACGTCAGCGCTACCTGCGTCAGGGCCCCAATGCCCTGCGTTATATCGATCTGGGGCTGTCGAGCGGCTTCGAAGCAGACCTCAGCGTAGACGATGAGGGTCTCGTCATCACCTATGAGCATCTCTTCCAGCGCATCGCCCCGCCCGGCTGAACTGCGCCAGCGAGAGCAATACGTGTCAGAGCGCAATTGTTAAAATTCGCTCCCGCAACAAAACCCCATCTTCAGATGCGTTTGATGAACTGCCGCCAGGGAGCGGACGATGGCACGCATCTACAACTTTTCCTCAAGGTCAGGCGGAAGCAACAGTCCGTGGCGCACGGGCTCAGAGCGCACCGGCAGGCGCAGAGGCTGGCCAGTGCGCCCGTTTCAGGTTTTGAAAGAAGGGTTTGGACTGATCACACTCGCCCTCGTCACCGGGTGGGCGGCGGCACATTATTCGGTCATTCCTACCGACAGAATCTCGAACCTCTTCACGGGCTCTCGTTCCGAAAGTCACCCCTTCGTTGTCCGCTATTTCCCTGTCTGTGCAGGCGGGAAACGCCTCAACTGTATCGTTGATGGAGATACGCTCTACATCGATGGCGAGAAGATCAGAGTGACCGGCTTCAACACGCCAGAGCTCTTTTCGCCCCAATGCGCCCAGGAAGCCCAGCTCGCCCGCCGCGCCCAGCGCCGCTTTCAGCAGATGGTCAATGCCGGCCCGTTTGAGGTCCGGCGCACGAGCCCGCGCGACCGCGATGTCTATGGCCGCAAACTCAGAAGCCTCTACCGCAATGGAAAACCTCTCGGCGATCAGCTCATCGCCGAGGGTCTCGCCCATCGCTGGCGCGGCTTCAAGGAATCCTGGTGCTCGTAATTATTCAGGCACACCTCTCCTCACCCAAGAAGTCCCCGCCCTGCCAGATTGCGCATCAGCGCCGCCGCTCCAAAAACCCAGGGCGGGCAATCGGTGGAAAGCCGCACCGTGTTTGTCAGCGCGCCAAGCCCCGGGCTCGAAATCGTCACCTGATCGCCCACCCTGTGCGTGAACCCCTCACCGGGCACGTCACGGTCCTGCGTCGGCGCGAACAGCGTGCCCAGGAAAAGCATGAATCCGTCGGGATATTGATGGTGTCGCCCGCAGGTCTGCGCCACCAGATCGAGCGGATCGCGGCTGATTTCCGCCATCGAGCTCTTGCCTTCAAGCACGAAGCCATCTTCGCCCGTCACAAGAAGGTCGAGTTCCGCGCCCCGCACATCCTCCATGCCATACCCATCGTCAAACAGCCGGATGAACGGCCCGATGGCGCAGGAAGCGTTGTTGTCCTTGGCCTTGCCGAGAAGCAGCGCCGAGCGCCCCTCCACATCGCGCAGATTGACGTCATTGCCGAGCGTCGCCCCCTTCACCCGGCCGCAACTGTCCACCGCCAGCACGATTTCCGGCTCCGGGTTGTTCCAGTTTGAAACCGGGTGAAGCCCGATTTCCGCTCCGTAGCCGACCGAAGACATGGGCTGTGCCTTGGTAAACACCTCCGCGTCCGGCCCGATACCCACTTCGAGATATTGCGACCACACGCCTTCCGAAATCAGCGCCCGTTTCACTGCTTCGGCCTTCTCGGATCCCGCCTTCAGGTCACGCAGGCTGTCGCCGATGATCGCCTGGCACCGCTCGCGGATCGCCGCCGCCTTCGATGGGTCGCCCGCCGCACGTTCCTCGATCACCCGCTCGATCATCGAGCGCGCAAACGTCACGCCGCAGGCCTTCACCGCCTGCAGATCGTTGGGCGCAAGCAGATGTGGGCGCGCGCTGCCCGTGGTGTCGGCAGGGCGCTCTGCGGCGATCGCCTCGAGCGTGCCGAGCCTCTCTCCGCCTGCCGCCCGTTCGCGCGCATAGCCCGCCGGATCGTCCATCTCCAGAAGATCGCGCATGGTCGGCGCCGCGTGTGACGTGATGTCGATCAGCGCTCCGTCCCGGAGCGCACAAAGCGTGGGTCCCGCCACATCCGGCTTCCAGACCCGACCGACAAACACACCTTTTTCCGGAAAACCCGCCGCTTGCACCATCTCGCCCCTCCCGGCTCTCATGAAACCGTGCCTGAATAGCAGAGATGCGTGCGCACCGCGCCCTAATTTTCGGATCGCGCCAGTGCCACCGCCGCCTCGATCTCATCGGCGGCGAGGAGCCGCCGGTAAAGCCGCTTCCCGATCAGGAAAGCAGGCGTTCCGGCAAGCTTCAGCGCCTTCGCATGCGTTTCGTTGCGGGCAATCAGGGCGTCGATCCCTGCAATATGCACATCAAGCATGTCGCGCACATCGCCGGCATCAGCACCAGCGCTGCTGAGCGCGTCGTCCACTCCGCCATGTGTCAGCCCGCCCTCTATGGCCATCACCGCATTGTGCGCCGCTTCATAAGCGCCAAGGGCAGCCGAAGCATGCACCATGCGCGAGGCATACCAGGCCAGATCGCCATTGATCGGCCAGTCCTTCATTATCAGTCGCAGATTGCCGTCAGAGCGCACAATCTCCTTCAGCGCAGGATGGATCGCCTTGCAGGAAGGGCAGAGATAATCGAAGAACTCGGCAATTGTCACATCGCCGGCGGGATTGCCCAGCACTTGTAGGGCCGGGTCGCGCACGATCTCATCAAGTCCGGTCGCCGCTCCCGCCACACCGGGCACAAAAGCCGTCGCTCCAGCCAGAAATCCACGCCGGGAGATCACGCACCCGCCTCCGCCGCGCGCACGGTCAGAACGGCGCGCAATCCGCCACCGCTCCGGTTTTCAAGCACGAGCGCGCCACCGATGCGTGCCATTGCTGCCTGCGCGATGGCAAGGCCCAGTCCACTGCCGGTCGCCGAGCGGTTTCGCCCACGCACAAATTTCTCCACCACCGTGCAAATCTCGGCTTCCGGAATGCCCGGCCCCTCATCCTCAACCACGAGGCGCACGTCGCGGCCGGCTTCCTCCACCCGACACACAACCATGGAATTTTCCGGCGAATGGTTGAGTGCGTTCTCGATCAGGTTGCGCAGCGCGAGCGAGAGGAAATGCGGTTCGGCAAGGATCATGGCATCCTCCCCGTCTCCGCCTTCGACTGCGAGACGCGCCCCGCCTGAAGGCAGGGGCAGTTCCGCCGCACTCCGGTCTAAAAGCGCCTGCGCACTCACCGCCTGAAGGTTCGGCGCAGCATCGTTCGCCTCCAGTGCGGTGAGATCCAGCAACTGCTTCACGAGCCGGCTGGTGCGGTCAACGCCGGCTGTGATCTGCCGCAGCGCATGGGCATGCAGGGCGGGATCGTCACTCGCAAGCGCAATCTGCGCCTGCGTCTTCACGCCGGCCAGCGGCGTTTTCAGTTCATGGGCGGCAAAGGCGGTAAAACTGCGTTCGCGGTCACGCGCATCTTCCACCCGCTTGAACAGCCCGTTCAGTGCACTCACCGCCGGCGCAATCTCCTTGGGCAGATTACCGGCCTGCAGCGGGCGCAGATCGTTTGCCGCACGCTTCGACAGCGTGTCTGCCATATCACTCAGCGGTGAGAGGCCACGTCGTACCGAAACAAGAATAACGCCCGCCAGAAACGGCAGGATCAGAAGCGCGGGCACCACCAGCCCCGTGATCACGTCACTGACGAGGCTTTCGCGGATTTTCAGGCTGTCACCCACCATCACGCGCACGCCAAGCCGCTCGTTTTCCACGGTAAAGACGCGCCAGCGCTCACCCTCCACATCCGTTTCGGAAAACCCGTCCACCACTTCGCTCAACTGCGTTGCCGGCGCATTCTCCGACCGTCCGACAAGGCTGCCCTCCAGCGTCCAGATCTGGCACGAGAGCTGCCGTTCATAGGGGCGATGGCTATGCTCGAATTCGCCCACCACATGGCTCGCCGTCCCTTCTTCCAGCCCCACCTCTATGCGGTGGTCGGAAAGAAGCGAATTGACCATCCGCGCCGCCTCCATCAGCCGCGCGTCGAGCACCCGCTCCACCTCGGCCTGCGTACTGAGATAGATCCAGCCGACCGCGAGCAGCCACACCAGCCCCGTCGATCCCATGAGGATCAGGATCAGCCGAGCGCGGATAGACCTCATGCGTCCGTCTCCCGGAGACGGTAGCCCACCCCGCGCACGGTGCGGATGAAGTCGGAGCCGAGTTTGGTGCGCAGCTTGTGGATGTGCACCTCCACGGCATTGCTCTCCACCTCTTCCTGCCAGCCATAGATGGTTTCTTCGAGCGCCGGTTTGGAAAGGATGCTTTCCGGCCGCTCCATCAGCGCCGCCAGAAGCGCGAATTCGCGCCGCGTCAGGATCACCGGATCACCATCGCGCGTCACCGACTGGTTTGCCGGATCAAGCGTAACCCCGCCCCAGGCAAGCGTGGCGCTGGAGCGCCCCTTGCCCCGGCGCACCGCCGCGCGCACACGCGCCGACAATTCGTCGAGATCGAAGGGCTTTCCCACATAGTCGTCTGCACCGGCGTCGAGCCCGGCAATCCGGTCGGGAACCTGATCGCGCGCCGTCAGAAGAACCACCGGCGTGGCATCTCCCCGCCGGCGCATATCCGAAAGCACATCGAGGCCGGAGCCATCCGGCAGCATCAGATCGAGCACCACCCCGTCATAGGCCTGCGCGCTGAGCGCGGCGAAGGCGTCCTCGCAGGTGGCCACGGCATCGACCGCAAAGCCGGCAAGTCCCAGCCCCACGGTCAGTCCGTCCAGAAGCAGCGGATCGTCTTCAACCACCAAAAGTCGCATCGCACGCGTCTCATTCACATTGGCAAGGGGCAAAGCCTGTCAGGATACCAGAAGATGCTGCATCTTCGGGTCGGGTATGACGACAATAGGGCTACCGTCCCTTACATTGTCATGCAGGTGAATCACATCCTGGTTGATCAGGCGGATACAACCGGACGAAACAGCCTTGCCGATGCTCCACGGCTCTGGCGTGCCATGAATGCGATAAAGCGTGTCCCTGCCGTTGAGATGAATATAAAGCGCGCGTGCGCCAAGAGGGTTGCGCAGCCCCGGAGGCATGCCGCCATTGGCGATGCTGTAGGGCTTCAACTCCGGTCGCCGCGCCACCATCTCGTCCGGCGGGGTCCAGCGTGGCCATTCACGACGATAGGCCATGATCGCGCGTCCCGCCCAGGAGAAGCCGTCGCGCCCGACACCAATGCCATAGCGCATCGCGCGGTTCGGTCCCGTCACGTGGTAGAGATATCTGTTTGGCGTATCCACGATCAGCGTGCCCTTGCGCTCGCTGGTCGGATAATCCACCTCCTTGCGCCACCAGCGCTCTTCCAGATGGCTGACATCCACTTCGGGAATGGGAAAACGCTCATTCGGCATGGCGTAATACATGGGCGGAACGACGCGCCTGGGCTTCGGCGGCTCAACCACCACCACCCTGGGAGCCTCGGGCTTCGGCGTCGCAACGCAGCCCGAAACCGCCAGCGCGCTCAACCCGGCCAGAAAGCCACGCCGTCCCAATCGCGCTGAACCTGCAGAGTGTCCAGCGTCCGTGAGTCCCTCGTTCGGCAGTTCGGACATACGCATCCGGACGCCCATGCCCGCGCGAAATTGCGCCATTCTGAAAACTCCTTGCTGTTTTGCCAGCCGCCCAAACAACACCCACCTTAAGGCTGCCTTAAGTTGAGGCGTTCAATCCGCCCTCCGAGACCCGCCATGAGGGCACGCTCCCGGTGGCCCACACGATTTGAAGTGACAGAATGAAGACGATCCTGATCGCGCTTGTGGCTTTCCTGTCCGTCAGCCTTGCACCCGCCCCCGCCTCGGCTCAGACCACCAGACCGCTGCCGGTCGAAGAGGCCTTCACCCTTGAGGTGACGCGCACGCAAGACGGCACGCTTGCCCTCAACTGGCAGATCGCCAAAGGCTATTATCTCTATCGCGATCACATCGGCGCATCGCAGGACGGCGCGGAACTGCCGCTCGAAACCAGCCCCGGCATCCGCAAGGACGACCCCACATTCGGCCTTTCCGAAGTCTATTACGATGCGGCGAGCGCACATCTTGCCGAACAGGTCTTCGGCACATTCGACGTCACCTTTCAGGGCTGTCAGGATGGCGGCATCTGCTACGCACCGGAAAACCGGCAGGTAAACGCCCTTTCGCTCACCGTCACCACGCCCGCGGCCCCACAGGCCACAGCGCCCGTGGAATGGGTCACAGAAGAAGCACCCGCCGCCAGCGAAGACACCGGCTTCGCGCTTGCCGAAGATGACGGTCTCATCCAGTCGCTGCTCGGCCGAGGCGGCGTTCTGCTCGTTCTCGTCAGCTTCCCGCTTTTCGGCCTGCTTCTCGCCTTCACCCCTTGCGTCTTTCCCATGTATCCCATCATGGCCGGCGCGCTGGCGCGCGAGGGCGACAGGCTCACCGCCTGGCGTGGCTTCGAGCTCTCCTCGATCTATGTGATCGCGCTCGCCTCGGCCTTCGCGCTTCTGGGCGCTGCCGCCGGTTGGTCCGGGCAGAACCTGCAGCTCGTTCTGCAATCGCCTCTCACGATCGGCATTCTGTCCGCGCTCTTCGCCGTTCTGGCGCTTTCCATGTTCGGCCTGTTCGAACTGCAACTGCCCACCGCATGGACAAGCTGGGTGGCAAACCGCACAGGCGGGCTCGGTGGCTCACGCCGCTCGGCGGCCATTCTCGGCTTCTCATCCGCCCTCATTGTCGGCCCCTGCGTCACAGTTCCGCTCGCCGGGGCACTCCTCTACATCGCCCAGACCGCCGATGTGGCGCTGGGCGCAGCAGCCCTTTTCGGCCTTGGCATCGGCAAGGGCATCCCGCTCATCATCATGGGCACGCTTGGCGGTAAGGCCCTGCCGCGCGCCGGCGCATGGATGGAAAGCGTCAAGCGCGTGTTCGGCTTCGGCTTCCTGGCCACCGCCATCTGGACGGCGACGCCTCTCTTGCCCGCCGGCCTCGATCTCGCACTCTGGTCAGCCCTTCTCATCGCCATCGCAAGCTTCGCCTTCAGCGCAAAGATCGCCGAAACAACGCCGCTTGCCGCCATCCGTTCGGTTGGCGCGCTGTCGCTCATCTACGGCATCATCCTGATGCTGGGCGCGGCGTCCGGTGGCACCGATCCGCTCAAGCCGCTGGCCCAGATCGCCCAGCGCAGCGAGGCATCCGCCCCGGCCCGCGAACTCGCCTTCGGGCAGACCGGCTCGATCCCCGAGCTCAAGGCGCAGCTCGCCAGCGCCGGCGATGCGCCCACCCTCGTCTATTTCACCGCCGACTGGTGCGTCACCTGCCGCGTCATCGAGCGCTCGGTCCTGCCGGATGCCGGCGTGATCGACAGTCTCCACGGTTTCCAGCTCATCAAGGCCGACCTGTCGGACTTCAATGACGAGAACGCAGCTCTGATGAAAGCCCTTGAAGTGGCAGGCCCGCCCACCATGCTCTTCTTCGACAGCGCAGGCCGCGAGGTCGCCGGCACCCGCCTCGTCGGCTCCGTGACGGTGGAAAACCTGACCGGCTCGGCCAAAACCGCAGGGGCGCTCTGATCATGAACGCCGTTTCTCTCGGGCCGCTCGTCCTTGCGGCAGACCGCTTCGCCGTCGTGCTCGCCATCTTCGTTTTCCTCATCGTCACCGGCATCATGGCCCGCAAGGTGGACGAACGCTTCAACGCCTGGTCCTGGTGGGCGTTTCTCGGCGGCATCATCGGCGCGCGCCTCGGTCATGTGCTCATCAACATGGAAAGTTTTGTGGCCGACCCGCTGCGCATCTTCGCGGTGTGGCAGGGCGGCTTTTACTGGCCAACGGGCGCGGCCGCCGTCATCGTCAGCCTGCTCGTCATGCTACCCACCGGCCGCCAGCGCCTCTGGGCGGTCCTGCCGCTCGCCCTCTCCCTCATCGTCTGGAACACGACATGGCAGCTCACCGGCGGCACCGACCCCCTCGCCGTCCCGGATCAGGCCTTTGAAACGCTCGAAGGCAATGGCTACCGTCTCGAAGAGCGCAAGGGCACGCCGCAGGTGGTCAATCTGTGGGCCACATGGTGCCCGCCCTGCCGACGCGAAATGCCCATGATGGCCGACATCGCCGCCTCCACGGAAGACGTCACCTTCGTCTTCGCCAATCAGGGCGAAGGCCGCACGGCCATCCAGCGTTATCTCGCCGCCTCCGGCCTCTCGCTCGACACGATACTTGTCGACCAGTTCAGCGACCTCTCGCGCTTCTACAGCGCGCCCGGACTGCCCGCCACGCTGTTCATCGACGCCGACGGCGTCCTGCAACACGCGCATCTGGGCGAAATCTCACGCGAGGTGCTCGTCGAGAAGATCGAGAACCTCAGAACCAGCATCAGCCCATCAGGAGACACAAGGCCATGATGAACCGCCGTACCCTGCTCGTCGCCGGCGCAGCGACGCTCGTCACCGCCGCCGGTCCGGCCCGCGCCCAGCTTTACCCAACCGTCGAAGAGGTTCTGTTCGACACGGAAATCCCGGTCATCGGCAATCCGGATGGCGACGTCACCATCGCCGAGTTCTTCGACTACCAGTGCCCCTATTGCAAACGCGGCCACCCGGACCTGCTCGACGTGGTGCGTGAAGACGGCAATGTGCGGCTGGTGATGAAGGACTGGCCCATTTTCGGCGGCCCGTCCGTCCATGCGGCAAGCCTCGTCCTCGCCGCCGGCCCGGACTATGAAGCCGTCCACAACGCGCTGATGGCCACACCCGGACGATTGACGAAGGACGAGGTCAACGAGACCCTTTCCGCCGCCGGCCATGATCCTGAAAAACTCCTGTCGAACTTCAAGAAGGACCGCCAACGCATTGAAGGGATTCTCTCCCGCAATATGGAGCAGGCCAATGCTTTCGGCTTCAACGGAACGCCGGCATTCCTCTTCAACACCAAGATCCAGTATGGCGCGATGCGCCGCAACGACATTGTCGCCGCCATTGCCGAGGCCCGTGGCTAAAGCAATTCCAGCAAAAGTGGGAACCGGTTTTGCGTCCGGAATTGCGCAATACAAAAGCTCAGCAAATGAACGGGGGGCGTGAAGCCCCCCAAAAATGCAATCATCTTTTTTCGGCGGTCAGCCCGCCACCTTGCCGACCCAGCGCCACCAGGCGCTTTCATTGCCGTGGAAGACGTTCAGGTCGATCTTTCCGTTCACTCCCTGACTCAGGCCAGATCCTGAGTATTGCCAGAACACCCAGTCACGGCCCGGATAGACCTTCGAGGGATGCTCGGCCACGGCGCGCAGCCAGAACGGATGGTTCGGGAAGGCGCCCTTCAGATTGTCCTCGTAGAAATCCGGCGCGGTGTAGATGATTGGCCGCTGGCCATAATGGCGCTCCAGCCGGTCGAGAAAGACCTGCATCTTCTCCAGAACTTCCGCACGCGACGGTTTCCACTTGCAGCTCGACTGGTGGTTCCACTCCACATCCAGAACCGGCGGCAGTGCGCCCTTCACTTTCGGCACATTGCGGATGAACCACTCGGCCTGGTCGGATGCCCTCCGGCACCAGAAGAAGAAGTGATAGGCACCGCGGCGAATGCCGGCATCCGCCGCCCCCTTCCAGTTCGTCTTGAACATCGGATCGATGTGATCGACGCCGTCCGTCGCCTTGATATAGGCGAAATTCGCACCACGCTCACGCAGCTTCACCCAGTCGATGTCGCCCTGCCAGCGCGAAACGTCAACGCCGTGCACCGCGTGATGCTTGGGCGTCACCTTGCCGAAATTGATGGGATGCGCATCGCCGAACCGGCTGCGGTAGACCGTGCCTTGTGCTGCGGTTTTCGGGCGCAGTGTCGGTTTCGGCGGTGTGATCATCGCCACCTGTTCAAGCGCCGGCGCGGAAACGCGATCGGGTTCGGCAATGGCCGTCATCCCTGCATCGCTCATATGGTCAGTCTCTACTTCTGCAGTCGCCGCTCCTGGCACGCTGGCATCCGGCCTCACGATGGAACTGGTAACTTCGCGCGAAGGCGGATCGATTCTGAGTGCAGTATCGATGCTCGCACCGCCCGTACAGCCGGCCAGAGCGAGTGTGAGAACAACAGGTCGAAGGAACGCAGGAATACGCATATACGATCTGCAAGGGTTCGAGGAATTTGGAAACCCGGCGCCCATTTCACCGGGGAATGCCCAGCAATACCGTAAACTTACCAATAAAGTTTGAATCAACCTGTTAACCACGCTGCGGGGATAATCCTTCGGTCATCCGTCACCGCACGTCCCGCAGTTCCGGTGCAATGCATTATTTTGCGGACATTTTTTCCCCGCTCTTCAAACCTGCCCTATCCTTCTCCTGCCCATCTCGTGGGAACGCAGGTCGCGACGGTGATCTCGCGGGGATGGGACGGTGCCCGGCCGGCGGCATAACGTGTGCTTCCGGTGCCCGTGGCGGCTGGTTCGGCAAAGGGCCGTGCGCATGCACGGTCTGGTGCAACGGCTCACCTTTTGGGGTGAAGCCGGCGCGCCCGGTTCCGGGGCGATCCCCGCCGGAGGTTGTCAAGAGCCGGGCGGGCGGCTGAAGGGTCGCACAAACAATACCCAGTGAGCGTCGCTTCAGCCGCCCGTCTTCCTGTCAAAGCCCGGATTCACGCGCGGGAACGATCACATGCGTCTGCTACAGCGCCGCGCGTCTTATAAGACGCGCAAAGGACGCTGTAACACTTTCAAATGATGCATGTTCGTTGTCTTTCAAATGAATTCATTTGAAAGCGACATGCATTAGCGGCTGATCTGCGCCCTTGGCATGCCATACATCAACTGCTCGAAGCCCTTTGCGGAGACATGCACCAGCGTGCGGTGATCGCCGCCCTCGAAATAGACGTCTTCGTCAGTATCGAGTTCATCGTCGATCATGCAGGCGATGCGGTAGGGCGCTCCGAACACAGGCACCGCCCCCTCCTCGCAATCGGGAAACAGCGCCGCTGTCTCCTCCTCGCTCGCCAGAACGACCTTGTCGCCGACGATCGCTCCCACTTTGCCAAGGTCCACCTGCCGCGAGGCGGGCACGACTGCCAGGAGATAGCTGTCGTCCCATTTGAGCACCACACCCTTGGCCATTTCGCGGCCCGGAATGTGGCTCACACGCGCCGTCATGGCGGAACTGCCCGTGCGATTATGCTTCGCCACATCGTAGCGCACGTGGCTGTCTTCGAGAAATTCATGCATCGTCATCGCGATACCCATGGTCCTGTTCCTTCCCTGCCTCTCGGCCGGTGGCTGATACGACAGGATATCGCGGCCCAGCCCGATCCGACCGTCGACCTGGCGGCCAACCGGTGCAAGGGGCGCGGGACTGGGAATGCGGGCAAGGGCGGCGTTCCGCCGCTTGCGGGAGCCAGCGCCGCGCCAGGGTCGCGCCCGGCGGCTGCCTGCTGGTCATTCAGATCCTTAGGATACACCCGCCCCGCTCCCGCGAAAAGCCTTTCCGGCATGCAGGTGAAGGCGGCTTTCCCCTGCGTCACTGTGGGAAAAATACCGCACTGCGCGGCACGAATGCGAATGACCGGCAAAATTCGCGCGACATTCGGGCACAGCGTCCGTTCTTTGCCACATTTTGTCGAGAACCGCATGGCAAGCGCCGCTCAACGCTTCCGCGCGCCCGCGCCGAAGAGGCGACCCGCATCATATGAAGACCGGAATTCCACACGTAAGGAGAGTTTCCTTGTTCCACACCACTGTTGCACGCGCAGCCCCTCGCGCCGCGCGGCTCGCCCTGCTGTTGCTTCTGCCCGCGTTGGCTGCCGCCTGCACCACCACGGGCAGCAGCCCCATCCCCTCGGCGGACGTCCCCGGTCCGATGCTGTCCTACTATCAGGACATGTACAGCGAAATCGAGGACGACGGCATCGTCATTCCGGCGGTCGATGTCACCAAGATGGATCGCCAGTACCTGCGCCAGATGGTCGACTACCCGACCAGCGAACCGGTCGGCACCATCGTTGTCGATCCGGAAAACCGCTTCCTCTACCTCGTCATGGAGAACGGCAAGGCCATGCGCTATGGCATTGGTGTCGCCAAGGCGGGGCTGGAATATCAGGGCGACGGCGTGATCGGCCGCAAGGCCGAGTGGCCAAACTGGGCTCCGACCCTGGCCATGATCAACCGCGAGCCCGAGCGCTATCGCCCGCTCGCAGCCGGCATGCAGGGCGGCCTCACCAATCCGCTCGGTTCGCGCGCACTCTACCTCTACAAGGATGGCAGGGACACGCTCTACCGCATCCATGGCACAACCGAGCCGTGGTCCATCGGCAGATCGGTTTCCTCTGGCTGTATCCGCCTGCTCAACCACGACATCATGGACCTTTACAAGCGCGTTCCGCGTGGCGCCCGCATGGTGGTGCTGGGCGGCGGCCAGCCACAGCCCGGCACGGTCTGAGCCAGCGCCGTCAAAAACGCCCTTGCCGCACGCTCGCGCGGCAAGGGCCCGTTGATGGATACCGCAGCCTACTTGCGGGTCAGATCATCCGCCGTCCACGGTGCATTGACCTGACTGTCGTTGAGAAACGGCAACACCGTCTCGGCCAGTCTCGGCGACACGCCGATGTCGTAATGCGTGAGGTTCGGCAGGATCGCCAGGCGGTTCTGAGACATGTTCTCGCGCTGCCACCCCGCATCCTTCAGCCCGCCTCCGAGCAGTTTGTAAAACTCCACAATGTGCTCGGGCCGGTACATGTCGGAATCGCCAAACACCAGCATCACCGGCATTTCGAGCGTCTTCACATCTTCGGCGAAGTTATACGGCTTGCGCATAAAAGCGCCCATCCGGTCGAGCAGTTCGGGAAACCGCGAGGGATCGGGCGCCACCGCCGCATAGGACTGATACATGGGCGTGTCCTTCATCATCTCGGCCATGCCCGCTCCGACCTGCGCCTGCATCGGCAGCATTTCAGGATAGAACCCGTCCTGGGCAAAGCCCGCCGAAACCAGCGCCATCCGCCGCACCTTTTCGGGATGCTGTATGGCGAGACGCAGAACCACCCCGCCCCCCATCGAATAGCCCATGGCATCCACCTGGTCGTAGCCCAGTTGGTCAAGGAT
The DNA here is from genome assembly GCF_056431025.1 of Nitratireductor lacus. NCBI lineage: Bacteria > Pseudomonadati > Pseudomonadota > Alphaproteobacteria > Hyphomicrobiales > Phyllobacteriaceae > Nitratireductor > Nitratireductor lacus. The sequence continues at coordinate 61,770 of NZ_JBWKMB010000004.1, forward strand.
CGCCGCCACGTCATCCCCCATCGCTTCAAGGCTGATCGGTCGGTCGCCGAGTTCGGTGCGCCCGTGCCCCTGCATGTCGATGGCGATGACTTCGCGCTCGGCCGCAAGCATTGTGAGCACCGGCCCGAACATCTCGATCAGGCCAAGCCCGCCATGCATCAGAAGAAGCGGTTCGCCCTTCCCGTGTATCTGGTAGTGATATTTTATGCCGCCGGCTTCCAATTCACCGCTCTTCACCGGTTTGGAAGCCCCGGTTTCAGCACGCGCAGGCACGGTGGCGGATACCGCCAGGATCAGAGCCGCACAAGCGGCAGCAAAGGCATTTTTGAACATTGCGATCTCCCATCAAATCGGCCGTCGCTGCGACGCACCGTCATTGCGATGCTCCCAGGACGTACAATGTCACGCCGATCCGACAGGGGAATGAATTTTTCCAGGACGCCTTGTGGGGCGATGCCAGAAGACAGGCACCGCCCGGGACAGTCCTCAGGGGCTCGGATTGCCGATCCGCTGGTGCAGATCGTCGACCGCCCTTTGCATCTCGTCTGTCCAGCACACATCGAGCGCACCGAGTGCCTCTTCGAGCTGCGCCATCGTGGTCGCGCCAATGATGTTGGAGGTCATGAATGGCCGCGAATTGACAAACGCATGCGCGAAAGCGGCCGGCGTCAGCCCGAAATCCCGCGCCATGGTGTTATAGGCCTTCGCAGCCTCCGGCCCGCCGGGCTTCTCGTAACGCTGAAGACGGTCGAACAGCACCTTCCGCGAGCCCTCGGGCAACGCCCCATCATCATATTTCCCCGTCAGATACCCCTGCGCCAGCGGCGAATAGGCAAGCAGGCCCACCTCCTCGCGCTGGCAGGTTTCGGCCAGGTTCACCTCATAGGTCCGGTTCATGAGATTGTAGGCATTTTGCAGCGAGACCACCCGCGGCCCCACGCCTCTGTCGGCCTCCGCGATGTAACGCATCACGCCCCAGGAGCTCTCGTTGGAAAGACCGAAATGGCGGATCTTCCCGGCCTTCACCAGATCGTCAAACACGGCGAGCGTTTCAGCGATCGGCGTTTCGTCGGCAAGCGGCTCCGACAGCGTCGTCACACGCGTCGGGTTGGAACCGAACGGGTTTTCGCGGTCCGGCCAATGGATCTGGTAGAGGTCGATATAGTCCGTCTGCAGCCGCGAGAGCGACTTGTCGATCGCGTCCATGATGTCGGCACGCACGAGCTTCGAAGGCCTGCCGCCCCGAAACCACTCATTGGCAGTGCGGCCAATCACCTTGGAAGCGACCATCACCTGGTCGCGATTGCCACGCGCTTTCATCCAGGTTCCGACGCAACGCTCCGTTCGTCCCTGCGTCTCGGCCTTGGGCGGGATTGGATAAAGCTCGGCCATGTCGAGAAAGTTGACGCCGCGCTCAACCGCGCGGTCCATCTGCTGGTGGCCTTCCGCCTCGGTGTTCTGTTCGCCAAAAGTCATCGTGCCGAGGCAAATCTGCGAGACAAAGAGATCGCTGCGTCCAAGACGGCGCTTTTCCATCAAAACTCTCCGGGTGCTGAAAACAGGCGCGAACGCGCCATCGATCACATCATAGGCCGCCTGCCACGACACGCAAGCGACCATCGGGCAGAAGTCTCACCCACCACGCAATCACGCCACAAAGTGATGTCAAAAGCACAACCAGAGTCCGCATTTTCCGGACGAGACAACCAGAATCGGGACAACAACATTCATGCATCGCCGTACTTTTTTCCTCAGCATCATTTTGATGACCGCTTCTGTGTCGGGCATGGCAGCACTCGCCCAGGAACCGGAGAAGGACATGCATAAAATTTCAGGCGAGCTCATCTATCTCGTGCGCATCGCGCTGCCGCCAGACAGTGTCGCAACGCTCGAGCTGCGCAATGCGCGGGCCTCCGAAGATGCCCCTCCCATTGCCGAACAGAAGATCACGCTCAACGGCAAACAGGTTCCGGTCCCCTTCAGCCTGGCCGTCGACGGCTCAAGCCTGAAGCCGGGAGAGACCTACCATCTCTATGGTGGCATCCACGACGGGCGCAAACAGCGCTGGACATCCGAAGCAGTTGTGATCGATCCGGAAGAGCCGGACATCACCCTTGGTCCCCTTCTCCTGAAGCCATCTGGGAGCACATCGCGTCTGGTCCCGGTTGCCATGGAGGAAATCACCGGCAGGGAATGGGTGGTGGAAGACATTCATGGCGGCGGCATCATCGACAATTCGCGTGTGACGCTGACCTTTGGCGAGGATGGCCGGGTCGGCGGCCGCGCATCCTGCAACAGCTATTCGGCAGGCTGGACCGAAAACAACGGCAGACTGACGGTCGGACACGCCATGTCGACTGAAATGGCCTGTGCAGAAGCGCTGATGAACCAGGAGCAGAAATTCCTGTCCATCCTGCCCGATCTCAAATTCTACGCCACGACCCCTGAGGGCGCGCTAATCCTGCAGACCGTCGACGGCCGCAGGCTTCGGGCCTTTCCGGCAGGCTGAGCTCAGGCGAAGGCATCGGGCATCGATTCCTTGCGTTTTGCGATGAAATCCAGAAGCCCCTCTTCGATCCCCGGATCGAGCGGGGGTGCCTGGTAGGTCTCGAGCCAGCTGCGGGCGAGTTGGTTGGCGCGTTGCGCCGCCGTCTTCTCGCCTTCCGCCGCCCATTGCTCAAACGAATTGTTATCGGCAATGGACGAACGGTAGAACGCCGTCTGAAAGTTGGCCTGCGTGTGAGCACAGCCGAGATAATGGCTCCCCGGCCCCACTTCGCGGATCGCGTCCATCGCCTGCCCGTTTTCCGAAACGTCCAGCGGTTCGCACATGCGCTGCTGCATGCCGAGCTGGTCGATATCCATCATGAATTTTTCGTAGGAAGACACCAGACCGCCTTCGAGCCACCCGGCCGCGTGGAGCACGAAATTGGTACCGGCAAGCACCGTCGAATTCAGCGTATTGGCGCTCTCATAGGCGGCCTGGGCATCCGGAATTTTCGATCCCGTCAGCGATCCGCCCGTGCGGAACGGAAGCCCCAGACGCCTGGCAAGCTGCGCTGCTCCGTAGGAAACGAGCGACGGTTCAGGCGTGCCGAAGGTCGGGGCACCCGACTGCATGGAAATGGAAGATGCAAACGTGCCGAAGAGAACAGGCGCCCCCGGTCGCACCAATTGTGTGAACGCCGCGCCGGCCATGACTTCGGCCAGAACCTGCGTCAGCGTCCCGATGACCGTCACCGGGCTCATCGCCCCGGCCAGAATGAAGGGCGTGACAATGCAGGCCTGGTTGGCGCGTGCATAGACCTTTGCGGCGCCCAGCATAGTTTCGTCGAAAACCATGGGCGAGTTGGCGTTGATCAGGTTGATGACCACCGTGTTCTGGTCGACGAAATCCTCACCGAAAAGGATCTTCGCCATCGCCACCGTGTCTTCGGCACGGTCGGGCGCCGTGACGGAGCCCATGAAGGGTTTGTCGGAATAGCGCATGTGCGAGAACACCATGTCGAGATGGCGTTTGTTGACCGGCACATCCACCGGCTCGCAGACGGTGCCACCCGAGTGATGAATGGACGGCGCCATATAGGCGAGCTTCACGAAATTGCGAAAATCCTCAATCGTCGCATAGCGGCGCGTACCTTCGAGGTCGCGCACGAAGGGTGGACCATAAACCGGCGCAAAGATAGTGGCGTTGCCGCCAATCTCGACCGAGCGATCGGGATTGCGCGCATGCTGGGTAAAAACCGAAGGTGCAGTTTTCAGAAGCTGGCGGCACAGTCCCTTGGGAAAGTGCACCCGGTCGCCGCGCACGTCGGCACCCGCCTCTTTCCACAGAGCGAGAGCTTCCGGGTCGTCACGGAACTCGATGCCGATCTCTTCAAGAACCGTATCGGCATTCGCCTCGACGAGCGCCAGCGCCTCCTCGTCGAGCACCTCGTACGGTTTGAGCGCACGGCGGATATAGGTCAGTTGCTGTCCCGGTCCTGCACCTGCGCGCGCCGCCCTGCGGGCTGCGGCTCCGCCCCGCTCGCTGCGTCCGGAACGTCCCCGGCGCGGCCGATCCTGCGTTTCATCGTCACCGGCCATCATCGTCATCGTGCAAACTCCACGCTAGGGTCATAAAGCAAGCCTCACAATGACCCTAGCGTTTGCAGCAACAACCTCCGTTCCGCAAGCGGCAGATGGTGTCGCAACTGGCGCGATGGTGAGGCAGGTAGCGAGACCATCTTGGCCTCCTGCCATCGCATTCCTTTGCACGAACAACCGATGGCAGCACGTCGATCACAAGCGATACGCGATGAATTTTCCGCAGATCTGGGCTCTCATGCCAACGCCCTTGCCAGGAAAGGGAGCACTCTCGGTGCAGATGCGCACCCGTCGCTCACGCGCTCCATCAAAACTGAGGACGACCAGCACGGACCGGGAGGCGCCAGCACCGAGCGAGAAGTCCGATGGCGATATGCTTGCCTCAATCGGCCTGAAATCCGCGTCATAAGCGCGAACAGTCACGCCTATGCGATGCTTGTATGGATTTCGTGGCTGAACCCGCACAGCAAAACTGTCGGTGAAACTGCGAACGACCCCCCGCATCGGCGACATAGATTGCGACGATGCTGGAGTTGTTGCAGCACAGACGGCGATCAGGGCCGCCAGTGTCAGTTTATGCATCGTGCACCTACTCACAGGTCACTGTGACAAAGGCTTCATATGCACCTTTTTGAAAGATCGCATTGTCCGCGACTGCGCGCAGATCGACCGAAAGGTTGCTCGCACCAACCCCCAGAGGTGTTGTTGTCGACCCCGGCACCTTTGCCGTGCTCGTGGCACCCGTCGAGCTGTAGGTGGCCCTGAACGTGACGGCGCCCGTGCCGTTCGGTGCTCTTGAGAAAGCCTCCGGCGCTTTGAGCGACGCCTCAAACCCCGCACCTGTCGTGTAAACTGTAGCCGCACCAGCACTACCACCAGCAGCTTCTGAGTCCAGAACATCCAGGCCATCCCGCACGAGCACGCCGTCTGACCGGATCTCGATGGTGCAGCTCTCCTCCAGATTGGCACGAAAAGGAAGATCTGACTGGGCTGCAAGGGACGCGCTCGTACCAAGCAGCAACAAAACACAAGAGTAGATATACTTCATGACAAAACCCTGGGTTGAAAATCAGGGCGCCATGTAGGTGCTCGAGAACCCTCCGTCAACAAAAAAGAGATACCTATTACAAACAGTTATTGCAAATAACAGGCGCACTCACCGCCTGCCCTTGTTTGTCCACGAGGCATCACTTGCCCAGTTCCCTTCGGGGTTTGACCGCATTCGCGGATCGAGCCCCTGCCGCATGAGCTCAACCTCGAGTTCCAGGCGTTTCAACTCCAGTTGATAGAGTTTGTCGCAATCCAGTCGTGTTGGTTTTCGCCCCAGAGGCACCACCAGACGCCCGTAAGCAGAAATGCGCTGCGAACTGTTGTCTCCAATGACGCCAGAGTCCAGATAGGCTCCGGAATTCGCCATGGATGCACGGCAGGTGGTTCCGTCTGCAGCCCTGATTTCGTCAAACCCGTTCGGCATGACGACCCCGGGCAGCGTCACGCCAGTCTGGTTCTGGTTGATGACATACCGGTCACTGTCGCCATAGACGATGGACACGCTCAGGAAGAAGAACGTACAGGCCCCCATCAATCGATACGATAAGCTATGAAACGTCCGCATACTTGAGCCTTAATATTTGTGCCGCGGCCAGGAAACGGGATGCTTTCAGCGCAGATCCTGACACGCCTGACCTTTTTGTTGTTGAACCCCACCGAAACCAGGACCGAGCGGGAAGTTCTGCTCCCGACCATTGTTTCCGAAGGAAAAACGTGTGCTTCGATCGGTCGAAAATCCTGATCATAGGCTTTCACCGCCATTCGAATTTTGTGCGGATAGGGATTGTAGGGAAAAACCCGCACCGTAAACGTGTCGCCAAAGCTCGATATCTTCCCCCGCATCGGCGTCATGGATTGCGCAACGCCGTTGCCGCAGCCGGCCGCGATAAACGCGGCCAGAAGGACGTGTTTCAAGATGGAGCTATTCACAGGTCAGTGTGACTTCAGCGGTGTAGTTGCCGGCAGGGAAAACACCGGCCGATTTTGTAGCGCTCAGATCCACATCGACATTCGTCAACCCAAGCCCAAGCGGGGAGGTCACCGTGCCGACCACATCAAGAAGCGAGGTGACACCGGAGGCGCTGTAGCTTGAGGAAAAGGTCACATCATCGTCCCCACCCGCCGGTGCGACGAGGAATGCCGCAGGCGTCGTGGTCGACATGTTGTAACCTGTTCCAGTGGTCAAAATGGTCGCCGTACCTGAAACGCCGGCAGCTTCGGTCGATGAAAGGACGTTGAGGGTGCCATTTGTATCAAGCACGCCCGGCGTTCCTACTGTTATCAGGCACGTCGATATGACGTTGCCGTTAAAAATCACAGTATCGGTAACGGCGGCGGCAGGTACGGTGAAAATGGTGGTAAGCAACAATGCAGATAGGGAGGTTCTGAACATGACCCTGCTCCTCACGGACAAGCAGACAAGCCCCCTCTTACAGGCCTTATCAAAGCGCGGTCCTCTTAATATATTGCTAATCAACCACTTAAGATTTAAACCACAAAATAATACAACCAAAAATGCAAAACAAAGTGCCATACACTCCAGCAAGCCGCCGCCGCCCTGCGCCGTCGCTTTCCTGGCGTCGTGAGTCGCAAATCAGCTATGTATTCAGCGACTTCGCGCCTTATTCTGGTGATACCGCTTGTTTGCGGCCAACCATGAGCGCGGTTCGGGGTGCCCTGCCCGCGCGACGTGAGCAGCAGGAGCCAGAGCATGTCCGACGACGAAATCATCCTCTCGGAGCTTCCCGACGACGAACTCGTGCAGCAGATGCATGACGATCTTTATGACGGGCTCAAAGAGGAAATCGAGGAAGGCACGCACATTCTGCTGGGCCGCGGCTGGCAGCCTTACGAGGTGCTGACCGACGCCCTCGTCGAAGGCATGCGGATTGTCGGCGAGGATTTTCGCGACGGCATCCTGTTCGTGCCGGAAGTCCTCCTGTCCGCCAATGCCATGAAGGCCGGCATGGCAATCCTGCGGCCGCTTCTGGCCGAAACCGGCGCCCCCAAACAGGGCAAGATGGTGATTGGCACCGTAAAGGGCGACATTCACGACATCGGCAAGAACCTGGTCGGCATGATGATGGAGGGTGCCGGTTTCGACGTGATCGACATCGGCATCAACAATCCGGTCGAAAACTACCTGGATGCGATAGAGGAGCACCAGCCCGACATTATCGGCATGTCGGCACTCCTGACGACGACCATGCCCTATATGAAAGTTGTGATCGACACGATGAAGGAAAAGGGTATTCGGGATGACTATATTGTCCTCGTCGGCGGTGCGCCGCTCAACGAGGAGTTTGGCAAAGCGGTGGGAGCCGACGCCTATTGCCGCGACGCGGCGGTGACGGTTGAAACCGCTAAGGAACTGATCAAGCGCAGGCACAATGTGACGGCCGGCGCCTGATCCCTTCCCATCACCGGATGCGCCATACAGTTCAATAAGTGGACTGCGAAATGTCGCGCCCGGCGCTCTGTGTCGCATCGACCGCATTTGCGGCATCCTTGCCGACACCGCGGATCGTGTTGGCGCAACCCGCAACCGACCCAGACACGAGAATGAGGATTGCGAGACGGGAAAGAACGGACAGTTTCATGGCTTGTCTCCCTCTAGGGCATCGGACCGAAAAGTGGAATCCGGTTCTTGGTCCAATACGTTATCAATGGTCTAGATCGTCCTCCGGATGGACTCACGACGATCTAGGATAGTCCGCCCGCGCAAACGGGACCGTTACCATGCAGGAACGCACGAAACCGGAAAAAGTTCTCGGGCCCGAGAAAGTTCTCGTGATCGCCTGCGGCATGATCGCGCGCGAAATTCTGGCGGTGCGCGAGACGCTCGGCTTCACGCATCTGGAACTCACCTGCCTGCCGGCTGAATTCCACTATCGGCCCGACCGCATCGCGCCGTCCATGGATGCCGCGATCACGAAGGCGCGCGCAGAAGGCTATCGCCACATCTTCGTTGGCTATGCGGATTGTGGAACCGGTGGAGCGCTCGACCGCATCTGCGAAAAGCACGGCGTGGCACGCATCGACGGGCCGCACTGCTTCGCTTTCTATCAGGGGCTCTCCGCGTTTGAAGAGATTGTCGAAGACGACATGCTCTCCTTCTACATGACGGATTTCCTGTGCCGTCAGTTCGACGCATTTTTCATGAAACCGCTCGGCCTCGACCGACACCCTGAGCTTATCCAGGATTTCTTCGGCAACTATCAAAAGCTCGTTTATCTGGCGCAAACGGACGACCCGCAGCTGGAGCGCGTCGCGCAGGATGCGGCAAGGCTTCTCGGTCTTGCGTATGAAAAACGGCAAACCGGCTATGGCGACCTGACAAACGCGCTGCTGACCGCGGCACGGGGCGTCTGATCCCTCTGCGAACGCCATGAAATGGTTACATTGGCGGTGCATCCCGGAAGCATATTCATGCCGATTTTCTGGAGATTTTCCATGCACCGCATTCTCCTGCCCATTTTCACGTTTGCCCTGATCACCGTTCCGGCAAACGCGCAATCGCTGGTTCAGGAGAAGCTCGACATGGAACGGGCCGGTTTCGAAAAGGACACGGTGATGCAGGACATTACCTACCGTGACGCCGCGCGTCTCGATGCCTATGAGCGCATGCGCGCCGAGGCCTTCAGGCAGGCCAGAACCGGCGGAGCGTCAGCCGATGTCGCGCTGCTCGATGAGATCGATCAGCGACCGGAACGCTCCTTTACGGATTTCGACCTTTCGGGCAAGTGGCAATGCCGCACCATAAAGACCGGTGGGCTCGCACCGCTAGTGGTCTATGACTGGTTTCGTTGCCAGATCAGCGATGACGGAGCGGGCTGGATCCTTGAAAAACTGACCGGATCGCAGCGAACCAGAGGACGTTTCTTCACAGACGGCGATTCGCGGCTGATCTATCTCGGCAGTTATTTCGTGAAGGGCGACCGGCCGCCTCGCTATGGCTCCGGCCGCGATAGCGATCAGGTGGCCTACGTTTTTCGCGGCGAAGACGAGGGCTGGCGTATGGAATTCCCCGCACCGGATCGGGAATCCATGCTCGATATTCTGGAATTCCGGCGCGCTCCATGAGTTTCGCAGCGCCGCGGGATGCTTGCGGCTTCTGTCATGAAGGCTTAACGGCATCCAGACAAAACTGTACGCCATCCCGGTCGAGATTCGAATGGCTGGCAAGAATGAGTGCAATGAAGGCGGAGGGAACGGACTTGGATACGGTGTTGGGCGCACCGCCGGCTCACCTGCCGCCGCGCCGGCTCTCGCGGATTTTCCGCGACCTGGCAAAACATGCTGAAGACAGGGTCACCATCGGCGAAATCCGCCAGGCGCTCGGCGATCGCAGCTTTGCCACTCTTCTGGTCTTTTTCGCCAGCCTGAACCTCCTGCCCTTCCCGCCCGGCAGCACGCTCGTCCTCGGCCCCCCGCTGGTGCTGGTCGCGCTGCAGATGGTGATGGGCAACCGCACCGTATGGCTGCCGCAATTCCTGCTCAACAAGGCGATCGGCGCAGACAAGTTCCGTCACATGAGCGAACGGCTCATTCCGCGCCTTATCTGGCTGGAGCGGCTCATCAAGCCGCGCTACTGGCCATTTGCGCGCGATCACGCAGACAGGGTTATCGGACTGGCCGCGCTGATCCTTTCGATTGCCGTGACACTTCCCATTCCGCTCGGCAACTGGTTTCCAGCCTTTTCCTGCGCGCTGGTGGGGCTCGCTCTTTCCGAGCGCGACGGTGTGTTGCTCGGCATCGCCGTCGCCTGCGGCGTGCTCTCTCTCTTGGTGATTGCCGGCGTCGTGATCGGCGCCAGCATGATGGCCGGCGCCGTCATGCACTGACGTCCCGTTCCTCCTCGGACACGTCGCATTTGAATGCACGCGCGTCGCCTTGCAGCAAGCGGGCGCGCGGCAATGCGGCAATTCTGAAAATCGAGGAAGGAACAGGCGCTTATGGCTCAGCTGATCATTGTATACTGGCGCGACATCCCGGCTCAGGTGATTGTCAGAAAGGGGCGGCAGACCGCCAAGCGCGAACTGCCACTGCGCTTCACCGAAGCCATCGACATGTGCGCCATGCGCGTTGGCGCGCGTGACACGGACGCCTATCTCGCTGAATGGCGGCGCGGCGAACCCGTCTCCGTCAGCGACGATCTGGAAGCTGAAGCGGACCAGGCCCTGGAAGCGATTGAGCGCGACTATCACAGAGAGCGCCTTCTGGCGCTCGTCAAGGCGGGTGGCCATGACGACGGATAGCACCGGAAAGACCACGACAGTCACCCAGGCGACCCTTGTCAAGAAGGCACGCGAGACGCTTGCCTACAGGCCGGCTGACGTCTCGCCCCAGCGACGGGTCCAGCGGCGCTACACGATGCGGCGCTGGTCGGTACGCCATGCCCGGTTGCTCGAATGGGTGTATGCCCGGTTCTCAAGCCTTTTCCTGGCGCTGCACCCGTTCTGGAGCGCCGTTGGCTATGCGCGGGCGGAAAAGCCGGTCAAATTCGTTGAACGCCACGTGAAAGGGTTGATGTTCGATTGCCGCATGTGCGGCCAGTGCATCCTCTCCTCCACCGGCATGTCGTGCCCCATGAACTGCCCCAAACAGCTGCGCAACGGCCCCTGCGGGGGCGTGCGCGCCGACGGCAACTGCGAGGTGGAACCGGACATGCCCTGCGTCTGGGTGAAAGCCTGGGAGGGTGCGCAGATCATGCGGAACCGGCAGGCGATCCTTGATGTCCAGAAACCCGTCGACCAGTCGTTGAGAGAAAGCTCCGCCTGGCTCAGGGTAACGGCGCAGGCGGCGCGTGAACGCGAAAATCTCCGGAGCAGCATCGCATGACGAGGCGACCGCCGCAGATCGACGAGAACCCGGACGGCGTCGACCTGCCGCTGGAGCCCCTGCCCGGCCATTTCTCGCGCGGCCGGCTGGAACGCGTGCTGCGACGTGGCGAATTCGCGGTAACGGCTGAACTCAACCCGCCCGACAGCGCCAACGCGCAGGACGTCTACGAGCGGGCGGCAATCTTCGACGGCTGGGTGGACGGCATCAACGCCGTGGATGCTTCCGGCGCCAATTGCCACATGTCCTCAATGGGCATCTGCGCGCTGCTGACGCGCATGGGGTACGCGACGATCATGCAGATCGCCTGCCGCGACCGGAACCGCATCGCCATTCAGGGCGACGTGCTGGGTGCGGCAGCCATGGGTGTGGGCAACATCATGTGCCTGACGGGCGACGGCGTGCAGGCCGGCGACCAGCCGGGGGCAAAACCCGTTTTCGACCTCGACTGCATGTCGCTTCTGGAAACCGTGCGGACCATGCGCGACGAGGAAAAGTTTCTCTCCGGACGCAGACTCACCACACCGCCTGCCGTTTTTCTCGGCGCGGCCATCAATCCCTTTGCCCCGCCTTTCGACTTCCGCCCCCACCGGCTCGCCAAGAAGATAGCGGCCGGCGCGCAGTTCGTGCAGAGTCAGTATTGCTATGATGTGCCAATGCTGAAGGAATACATGAAGCGGGTGCGCGATATGGGGCTCGACGAAAAATGCTTCATACTGGTTGGCGTCGGTCCGCTCGCTTCGGCAAAAACCGCCCGCTGGATCCGCTCGAACGTGCCGGGTGTCCACATTCCCGATGCGGTGACCACACGGCTTGAAGGCGCCGACAAGCAGAAAGAAGAAGGCAAACGCCTGTGTATCGACATCATCAACGAGGTGAAGGAGATCGAGGGTGTGTCCGGCATTCATGTCATGGCCTACCGGCAGGAGGAATTCGTGGCCGAGATCGTCCACGAATCCGGCGTCCTGAAAGGGCGCAAGCCATGGAAGCGCGAACCCGGCCTCGACGATGCACTGGTCGCCGAGCGGCTCGACCACATTCTGCATGACGACCCGAGCGAGAAGCCCGTCGACATGGTGAGGGACGCAAGCGCGACATCCAGCGAATGAGAATGCCAGTCAAGACCATCGATCAGCAGCATGGGCTCACACCATGCCTCCAGGAGGATTCTGAATGACCCGCACCATCGTCGCCTCTGCAACCCGGGAAGTCGTGATCGGCTTTGATCAGCCCTTCTGCGTGATCGGAGAGCGCATCAACCCAACCGGGCGCAAGAAGCTCGCAGCCGAGATGGTTGCCGGCAATTTCGAGACGGTGAAGCAGGACGCGCTGGCGCAAGTCGCAGCCGGCGCAACCATGCTAGACGTCAACGCCGGAGTAACGGCGGTAGACCCCAACGCGACCGAGCCCGGGCTTCTCGTTCAAACCCTGGAGATCGTGCAGGATCTGGTCGATGTGCCACTCTCGATCGACTCCTCCGTTTCTGCCGCCATCGAAGCCGGGCTCAAGGTCGCCCGGGGCAGACCGCTGGTCAACTCGGTGACGGGCGAGGAGGAAAAGCTGGAAGCCATTCTGCCGCTTATCAAGAAATACGACGTGCCGGTCGTTGCCATTTCCAACGACGAAACCGGCATTTCCGAAGACCCGGACGTGCGCTTCGAGGTGGCGAAGAAGATCGTCCAGCACGCCGCCGATTATGGCATTCCCGCCCACGACATCGTTGTGGATCCGCTGGTGATGCCCATCGGCGCCATGGGCACGGCGGGCCAGCAGGTTTTCCGGCTTCTGCGGCGGCTGCGCGAAGAACTGAAGGTAAACACCACCTGCGGGCTTTCCAACATATCCTTCGGCCTGCCGCACCGGCACGGCATCAATGCAGGCTTCATTCCCATGGTGATCGGGGCGGGCATGACCAGCGCCATCATGAACCCCTGCCGCCCACAGGAGATGGAAATGGTGCGTGCGGCAAATGTGCTGAACGGCACGGACCCCAATTGCTACAACTGGATCATGACCTATCGTGACCACCAACCTGCCGCCGCAGGCGAGGCGAAGGCAGCCGCTGCGGCCCCCGCTTCCTCCGGCGGTCGGCGGCGCGGCGGCCGCGATGCACGCAGAGCGCGGGGATGAGGATGCCTTGATTGCGTTGACCGATCACTCCATGCCTGCCGGGTTGCCACCACCGACTTACGGGCCTCATCATGAGCGATAATCCGCTCGTTCTCTTCATGCCGTCCGGCAAGCGGGGGCGTTTTCCCCGGGGCACGACCATACTCGATGCCGCGCGGCAGCTTGGCGTGTATGTGGAGAGCGTGTGCGGGGGGCGCGCCACCTGCGGACGATGCCAGATCGAGGTGCAGGAAGGCCATTTCGCCAAACACAAGATCTCCTCCTCCCCGGATCACATCTCCCCGGTTGGCGCAAAGGAAGCCCGTTACGCTGAAAAGCGCGCGCTGCCCTCAGGTCGTCGCCTTTCCTGCTCGGCCACCATCGAAGGCGACCTGGTGGTGGACGTGCCGCAGGACGCGGTGATCAATGCGCAGGTGGTGCGCAAGGATGCCGATACCCGTGTCATCGAGCGCCATCCCGCAGTTCACCTTTGCTATGTGGAGGTTGAAGAGCCCGACATGCACAAGCCGCTCGGCGATCTCGACCGGCTGAAAACTGCACTGCAAAAGGACTGGGGGTTTGGGCGCATCGAGGCGGATGCGCATCTTCTGTCGCAGGTGCAGGCGATATTGCGCGAAGGCAACTGGACTGTCACCGCCGCCCTGCATCAGGACGCGGATGACGACATTGCCCGGCTCATTGCCCTGTGGCCGGGCCTGAAAAACGAAGCCTACGGGCTTGCCTGCGACATCGGCTCGACCACGATCGCCATGCATCTCGTTTCGCTTCTGTCGGGCCGCGTGGTGACCTCGGCCGGCGCGTCGAACCCCCAGATTCGCTTTGGCGAGGACCTGATGAGCCGGGTCTCCTATGTGATGATGAACCCGGACGGACGCGAGGCCATGACGCGTGCCGTACGCCAGGAAATATCGAAACTGGTGCAGAAAGTGGCCGACGACGGCGGCATTGAGCGCAGCGACATTCTGGACGCCGTGTTCGTCGCAAACCCCATCATGCACCATCTTTTTCTCGGCATAGACCCGACAGAACTGGGCGGCGCACCCTTCGCGCTGGCCGTTTCCGGCGCGGTCAAGCTTAGGGCCGACGATCTGAAGCTCAAGCTCAATCCGGGCGCACGCACCTATCTCCTGCCCTGCATTGCCGGCCATGTGGGAGCCGATGCCGCCGCCGTCACGCTGTCTGAGGGCCCGCACCGCCAGGACGAGATGATGCTGATTGTCGATGTGGGCACCAATGCCGAGATCGTTCTCGGCAACCGGGCGCGCGTGGTAGCCGCGTCTTCGCCGACAGGCCCGGCCTTCGAGGGCGCGGAAATCTCGTCCGGCCAGCGCGCCGCGCCCGGTGCCATCGAACGCGTGCGCATCGACCGCGAAACACTCGCTCCACGCTTTCGGGTGATCGGCAGTGAGCTCTGGTCGGACGAGCCGGGCTTTCCCGGTTCGCTCGGGCAGGCCGGCGTCACCGGCATCTGCGGCTCCGGCATCATCGAGGTGATCGCCGAGATGTACCTGGCGGGCATCATCTCGGAAGATGGTGTGGTGGACGGGGCGCTGGCGGTTCGAAACCCGCGCATCGTCGCCGAGGGTCGCACCTTCTCCTATGTTCTGAGCGAGGCCGAACCGCGCATCACCATCACCCAGAACGATGTACGGGCGATCCAGCTTGCCAAGGCCGCGCTCTATGCCGGCACGAAGCTTCTCATGGAAAAGCAGGGCGTGGAAACCGTGGACACGATCCGCTTTGCCGGCGCGTTCGGATCCTTCATCGATCCGCAATACGCCATGGTTCTGGGCTTGATCCCCGATTGCGACCTCGACCGGGTCTCGGCCGTCGGCAATGCCGCCGGCACAGGCGCACGCATGGCGCTGCTCAACCGCAACCACCGCCGCGAAATCGAAGAGACGGTAAGGCGCATCGAGAAAATCGAGACCGCCCTGGAGCCTAGGTTTCAGGAGCATTTCGTGCATGCCATGGCGCTGCCCAACAAGGTCGACCCATTCCCGAAACTGGCCGAACAGGTGCAGCTCCCGCCGCGTGCAATGGCAGGCGCTCCAGCCGATGAAACGGGTGCAGCGCGCCCCCGCCGGCGCTCACGCGAAGAACGCGCGGCACGCCGCCGGCGCGATTAGCGTGGTCGCTCCCCGGTAGGCGAAACGCTATGTCACTGCTTTCAGCATTTTTTCGGTGACGGACTGACGCCAGTCCATGCTTTCCGCCCATGGATTCGGTGCTGCAAGCCGCTCATCCATATCGGCCAGTGAGAAGGCGCTTGATACGGCAAGGGTCTCAAGCTCGGACCAGGAAACCGGCGCCGCCACCGGCGCACCGGGTTTCGCCCGCGTCGAATAGGGCGCGATGGCCGTGGCGGAGCGTTCATTGCGCAGCCAGTCGACAAAGACCCGCCCTTCCCGCTTCGCCTTCGACGCTTCAGCCAGAAAGCGCTCGGGTTCGTCTTCGGACAGACGCTTTGCAAATCCCCTGGCAAAATCCTTGATGTCGGGCCACTCCCGACGGCGCTCCAGCGGTGCGACCACGTGGATACCCTTGCCGCCAGTCAGAAGCGGCACGGTCTGAAGGCCGAGATCGGCAAGCCGGTCACGCACAGTGAAGGCGGCACTGCGAACCGCAGTGAAGTCGAGTTCCTCATCCGGGTCGAGATCGAATACGAGCCGGCCCGGGACGTCGAGCCGATCTATGCGTGAGCCCCATATGTGGAATTCGAGCGTGCTCATCTGAACGGCGGCGATGACGCCCTTCAGATCGTCGATATAAAGATATTCAGCCTTCTCACCGCTCTTTTCGGCAATCTCCATGTGCCGCACGGCATCGGGAAATCCCTTGCTGCCATGACGCTGGAAAAAGCAGGGACTTTCGCGCCCGTCCGGGCAACGCACCAGACTGACGAGGCGCTTTTCGATATGCGGAAGCATGCGCGGCGCGGCGCGCTCGTAATACTGCGCCAGCGCAGTTTTCGTAACGCCCTCCTCCGCGAAGAGAAGCCTGTCGGGACTCGACAGCGAAACGCCGGCAATCTGCAGTCGTTTGTCAGCACACATGCGCAACAGCCTCCACGGTTTTACGCCCCGCAGCGCCCAAGACTGTGCCTGAGACCGCCCCCAAGACCGCTCAGAACCGGCCGGACTCGCTGAACATGTCGAAAGTCGAGCGGATATGGTCGGCAGCAGCCTTGACCGGCGCCGAAGCATCGGGAGAAACGACCATCCCGATGTGATAGTTGCACAGTTTGGGCAGTCCATCCTTCGGGCCAAGCTCCACAAGGTCGTCCCGCAGGAAGGATTTTGGCAGCGGCGCGATGGCGAGATCGGAAAGAATGGCCGCGCGTTGGCCGGCCGTGTGGGCGCTCATATAGGCGACGCGATAATCGCGCCCGTCCTTTTCCATGGCGGAAAGCGCACCGGCGCGCCAGGCGCACCCCTCCTCCCAGAGCGAGAGCGGCAGCGGCTCGCGCAAATGCGCGCAGCCCCCTTTGGCGCCTGCCCAGACGATGGGCTCCGTGAAGACAATCTGGACGCTGCTGTCTTCAGATCCTTCAGTACAGGTGAGCAGTGTGAGATCGAGCTGCCGGTTGGCCATCCGCTTGCGCAGGTTGGCACTCTGGTCAATGACCACGTCGACGGCAATGGAAGGATGGGTTTCTGCAAAGCGTTTGAGAACGCTGGGTAAGATTCGTTCGCCGTAATCGTCCGGCGATCCTAATCGAACGATGCCGCTGATATCGGGCATGACGAATTTCGACACCGCTTCGCGGTTCAGGGCCAGTAATCTGCGCGCATAGTTCAATAATAACTCGCCATCGGCCGTGAGTGAGACCGATCGCGCATCACGCTGGAACACCGAGCGCCCCAGCATCTCTTCAAGCTTCTTTATCTGCATGGAGACGGCCGACGGCGTTCGGTACACCGCGTTGGATGCGGCCGTGAAACTGCCGGTCTCGGCAATCGCCACAAAGGTGCGAAGGACATCGAGCTCCAATAAGGGCATCGGATGATTGAGGGGAGCGTTCATGCCGTTCTCCATTCAATAACTTTGAACAAAAAGATCATTCGATTGTGTTTGATTGAACATCAACCTTGCGGCATAGTCAACTGTGTCAGGCGATGACGTCTGGCAAAACAGCCAGACAGAGGAGAAGGACAATGTCTGTTTTCACACGAATGAACCACTATGTCCGTCACTATCGGACGGCTCTGAACCGCCGGCGCACCGAGCGTCTGATCGACACGCTTCCCGCAGAAATCCGCAAGGATATCGGCTGGCCGGCACATTATACGAGCATCCAGTCCGATGGTCGGGACAACCGCAGCATCTCGCGTTTCTGAACGCAGGTCCAGATAAACAGGAGCGTTCAATGATATCGCTGACAAAGACCCTGAAGGCAGTACGCGATTTCGCAATCGAATTCGACGCAATGACCCATCACGCCAAATACGGCACGCCCCCGGCGAAGAAGCCCGGGCCATCCGGGCGGAGCTCACACTGACATGAATGCAAAAGCCACGCGCTTACGCGCGACCTGTCGAACGTCGACCTGACCCCGACCTGAATGTCGGGGTCTTTTTTTTTGCCCGAATGCCGTTGCGAGCCCCACAGATGTCGCTTTTCCTAACGTGCGCTTCGCATTTTCCGCCTCATCCCCGACACGCATGCGATAGCTCTCCAGCATCGAACGAGCGACCCCACTCCATCCCGCATGAGAAGGCGCTCGGTGAGAACCGACTGTCTTTCGATGTGACTGTTTATTGGAGCGCATGATGAAGCTTTTCGCACGCTTTATACGCCGCCATCGGGGTTCGAATCCGAACACGGTGTTCGCCCGCCAGCGGCTCGAAAAAACGATGCCCGGTGAAACGGGAGCCCTCGCGGGCTCGCGGTTCGGCTTCCTGGTCAACTGATCAGTTTCTGCAAGCGCCCCGGGGCCTCCCGGGCCACGGTTGAGCCATCGGGTCAGGAAGGCCCGGTGGTTTTGTTTGTTTCCGAAGACCGGTCTCAACACGTTCATTTTTCACGCAAACGCCTGCAAAACGACGCTTTGCACCGCCTCTCGGATTGACAGAAAACACAATTCCTGATGACGCTTCGATGACAGCGGCATGGCCCGGGAGACAGGCGTCATGCGCAATCGGGAGGCACTATGTCGGGCGAGAACAGCTGCAAGCGATCGATCGTTTTCTTTCTCATTCCCGATTTTACGATGATGGCGTTTTCCGCTGCGCTGGAACCCCTGCGTACCGCCAATCGAATGGCCGGCTACGAAGCCTATACATGGCGGCTGGCTAGCTGCGATGGCGAACCGGTCCGCGCATCGAACGGCGTTGAGGTGGCCGTCGGCTCTTCCCTCGCTGCCGAGCGGCAAAAAATGGTCGGGCACGAACGCCCTTCAATGGTCATTGTCTGCGGCGGCCTGAACATCGAGGATTACAGCAACAAGACGGTCTTTGCCTGGCTGCGCGAAGAGTACAATCGCGGCGTCGCCATCGGCGGGCTGTGCACGGCAGCTTACGTCCTGGCCGGGGCCGGGCTACTGGCCGACAGACGCTGCGCAATCCATTGGGAGAACCTACCGGGCTTCGCCGAAAGATATCCACGCGCAAACGTGTTCGCCGATCTCTTCGAGACCGAGGCGAACATATACACCTGCGCCGGCGGCACCGCGGCGATGGACATGATGCTGAAGCTGATCGGTGAGGATTTCGACGACAGCCTGATCAACCGCGTCTGCGAGCAGTTATTGACGGACCGGGTGCGCAGCCCCTCCGACCGCCAGCGCCTGCCACTGAGGGCGCGGCTTGGCGTGCAGAATTCAAAGGTTCTCACCATCATCGAGCTGATGGAAGCCAACCTGGCCGAGCCCCTTTCGCTGGTGCAGATTGCGGAGAATGTGGGGCTCTCCCGCCGTCAGATCGAGCGCCTGTTCCGGCAGGAGATGGGGCGTTCGCCCGCACGCTACTATCTGGAAATCCGCCTTGACCGGGCTCGCCACCTCCTGATCCAGTCCTCCCTGCCCGTCGTTGAAGTGGCGGTTGCCTGCGGCTTCGTCTCGGCTTCGCACTTTTCCAAATGCTACCGTGAGCTCTATGCCCGCTCTCCCCAGCAGGAACGCGCCGACCGCAAGCAGCTTCTCGTCGCCTGACAAAAAGTTACAGGGCTCCTGTCGGAGTGGCTGCGCATCGATCGTCCTCGCAGTACAGACAGACTCTGGGAGACATGGAAATGAGCACCACCATCGACGTCGCACCTGAACTGGAAAACGAACTCGTCCTGGCGCGTATCATCGACGCGCCCCGTGAAAAGATATTCCGTGCCTGGACCGATCCGGAAATCCTCAAACAATGGTTCGTGCCAAAGCCCTGGACGATTTCGAAAGTCGAGATGGACGTGCGTCCGGGCGGGTCCAGCCTGATCGTGATGCGCGACCCGGACGGCAACGAGTATCCCAATCCCGGCATTTTCCTTGAGGTGGTGGAGAACGAGAAGATCGTGACGACCGACGCCTTCACCGGGGCGTGGACCCCTTCTGAAAAGCCGTTCATGACCATGATACTCACTCTGGAGGATGCCGGAGAAGGCAGGACACGCTACATCGCACGGGCGCTGCACTGGAACGCGGAGGACCGAGAAGCGCACGAGAAGATGGGCTTTCACGAAGGCTGGGGCCAATGCGCCGATCAGCTCGAGGAGATTGCTGCAACGCTCTGAAAGCGATCAGGGCTCCTGCCACATCCAGGAGCGATCCCGCCACATCTTTTCACCGACAAGGCAGTCATAGGCGCTGTGAAACTGGGCGAGCACGACCTGCGGGCGGTGCCCGCCCGTTCCAGCCAGCTCCAGCACCAGCTTGCGTCGAATGGCTTCGGGGAACTGCGACCAGTCATTGACCGGCACGACGAATGCACCCGGCCCGCCAATGACACAGTTCCGGTAGTAGGTATCGAGATCCTTGACGTCGAAACTGGTGGTCAGCCCGCCATTGGTCATCAGCGGAAGCCCGTTGATGGTTATGCCCATGCCAGCCAGCCGGTCGCGAGCCGGAACCACGGGACCACCCTGATTGTTAGGGCCGTCTCCCGAGACATCCACCACGCGCCGAAGCCCTCGAAAGTCGCTTTCAGCCAATAGATCGCCGGCATAGTCGAGTGCACCTGATATGGAGGTTCGACGGGCACTGCTTGGAGGATTGGCCGATAGCCGCTCTGCAAAATGCCGCGCATCCTCTGCCGAAGCAATCCGGGTCCAGGGAACGACAACGCGCTGGGAGAGATTGCCCGCCCATTCGAAATAGGTCACCGCGATCTTGCCATGCATGCCACTCAGGATCGCGCCAACGACCTCTTCATGGGTCAGCGCTTCCGCATAGCCGCGGCGCTGTATCTCCAGTTCACCGGCCGACATGGAAAGAGAAACATCGACGGCCAGCACGAGCTGAACGTCGACAATCTCCTGGGCTCTGGAGGGTTGAGGCTGAGCGGCGGCAAGAAAGGCGCAACAAAATCCCGTAAAAGCAGCAAGCAGACCGCTTTGATTGAGGTGCAGACCCATTCTCGACCTGGACATACCCCAGTCTAGCGCATGTCCAGCCGGCTATAAATCACACAATTTGGCGTAATCACCCGACTTATGGCGCTTCCATGGGTGAGTATGGGTTCCGCTTCCTTTCCACCTCTACTTCATCCATCTGTGCGCAGCGCAGCGTTTTCGGGATCGAACGGGCTTTCACCGATCACTTTTGCCGGATGAAGCTCACCCAGTATCCTGATTTCGAGCTCCGTGCCTTCGGCGGCGAATTCGGGGCGCACCATGGCGAGCGCCAGGCTTTTTCCCACGCGCCAGCCATAGCCGCCATGGGTGGCGCGTCCCACCAGCTCTCCGGCCCTGTAGATCGCCTCGTTACCGCGCGCGTCGGCGTCACGGACACCACCAACCTCCAGCGTGACATAGTTCCAGCCAAGCCCCTCATCGCGCTGCTTAAGCAGAGCCTCACGGCCGATGAAGTCGCCCTTGTCGGGATGCACGAAACGGTCGAGCCCGCTTTCCCAGGCCGTGTATTCGATGGAGAGTTCGCGCGGGATCAGACGATAGCTCTTCTCGATGGCCATTGCCGTCATGGCGCGAATGCCAAAGGGCTTTATGCCGAATTCCGCGCCAGCCTCCATGACAAGATCGAAAATCAGGTTCTGCTGCTCGATCGGATGGTGCAGCTCCCAGCCCAGCTCCCCGACAAAGTTCACACGCAGCGCATGGGCGCTCGCACGGCCAACGGAAATCTCCCTGCCCGAGAGCCAGGGAAACGCCGCATTGGAAAGCTCCGTGCGCGTGAGCCTGCGCAACACATCGCGGCTCCTGGGTCCAGCAAGAACGAAAACGCCATATTGCTGCGTGATCGGCCGCAGGGTTACGGAGCCGTCATCGGGAAGCAGCTTGAAGAGCACGTCATGATCATGCGCCTCATAGGCACCGGCGGACACCAGATAAAACCGGCCCGGCTTCCACTCATAGACGGTGAACTCCGAGCGCACCCCGCCATTTTTCGTGAGCAGATGGCACAGCGCCACGCGGCCCCGCTTCTTCGGAATGCGGTTGGCGAGAATGCTGTCGAGCCAGCCCCCTGCGCCCGGCCCCGAAACCTCGATCTTTGCGAAAGCCGACATGTCGAGAAGGCCGACATTCTCGTGGACGTTCCTCACCTCGTCACCGACATGCTCGAAATAGTTTGAGCGGCGAAACGACCACTTTTCAACGACGCGGCCATCTGCAAGCGCCGGCGCATGATTGTGCTTCAAAAGCACGTCCGCACCAACGCCGAGTTCGTTTTCAGGCACCGCATACCCTTCCGGCGCAAACCAGTTGGGCCGCTCCCAGCCATAGACGGATCCGAACACGGCCCCCAGCCGTTTCATCCGGTCATAGCTCGGCGTGGTCTTGAGCGGACGCGCCGCCGAACGCTCCTCATCGGGATAGTGAACGGTGAAGACATTGGCATAGGCCTCCTCGTTCTTCTCGCGCAGATAGCCCTCGGTGGCATAGGGGCCGAAACGGCGCGGGTCGACGCCCATCATGTCGATGGACGGTTCGCCCTCGACGATCCATTCGGCAAGCTGCCAGCCTGCGCCACCGGCCGCCGTGACGCCGAAGGAATGGCCCTCATTCAGCCAGAAATTCTTCAGCCCCGGCGCCGGTCCGATAATGGGAGAACCGTCGGGCGTATAGGCGATGGCGCCATTGTATATCTTCTTGATGCCCACCTCGCCAAAGGCGGGAACGCGCTCGATCGCCGTTTCCACATAGGGCATGAGGCGTTCCAGGTCCTCCTGAAACAGTTCGTACTCACTGTCGTCGGTCGGGCCGTCCACATAGCAGCAGGGCGCGCCGACCTCGTAAGGACCAAGCAGAAGACCGCCATTCTCCTCGCGCATATACCAGGAGGAATCGCTCTCGCGCAGGACGCCCATTTCCGGCAGGCCCTCTTTCTTGCGTGCGACAATGGCCGGGTGCGGCTCAGTGACGATGTATTGATGCTCGACCGGGATCACAGGCACGTCGAGCCCGACCATGGCGCCTGTCCGGCGGGCAAAATTGCCGGTGCAGGAGATAACGTGCTCGCAGGCAATCTCGCCCTTGTCGGTGGTGACGGTCCAGGTCCCGTCATCGCCCTGCGCAATCGCCGTCACGGCGGTGTTGCGATAGATGGTTGCGCCGAGATCCCGCGCGCCCTTGGCGAGCGCCTGCGTCAGATCGGCAGGCTGGATATAACCGTCATCGGGATGCTGAATCGCGCCAAGAAGCCCATCGGTCTCGCAAAGCGGCCAGATCTCCTTCACCTGTTCGGGCGTCAGGATGTTGACCGGGATTCCGATGGTTTCTGCAATGCCGGCATAATACATATACTCGTCCCAGCGGTCCTTCGTGCGCGCCAGACGAATGTTGGAGCATTGCGTGAAGCCGACATTCATGCCGGTTTCCTCCTGGAGCTCCTGATAGAATTTCACCGAGTATTTGTGGATCTGGCCGACCGAATAGCTCATGTTGAACAGCGGCAGTAGGCCGGCGGCGTGCCAGGTCGAGCCGGATGTCAGTTCCTTGCGCTCGATCAGCACCACGTCCGACCAGCCCTTCTTGGCGAGATGGTAGAGCGTCGATACGCCCACAACACCGCCGCCGATGACAACCGCCCGCGCATTTGTCTTCATGCTCTCACTCCCTTGATCGCTTTCCCGCCAGACCGCGCAGGCAGGCTGGATGACACCCATGATCCGAAATAATCCTAGTCTGCCGAAGACAGAACTTCTTTGCCTGAATGCGACATCGCCGAAACGGCCCGCGCCATTAAGCAAAACGGGCGATTGAGCAGGTGAATTAACTTCTTCTGACCGCCTCTTCTGTAGAAAAGAATGCGACGACAGGCAGAAGGCACCCCGGGGGCAGACATGGCAATGGCGGTCGAACACGTGGCTACGGCAAGACGGCACGGATGGCTGACAGGTCCGGTGGCCATCCTGGCCATGACGGCACTGGTCATGGCGGTTTTCCTCGTCCTGCCGCTCAACGTGCCGATCGGCCCCATGTACTGGGACCTGTTCATCTACTTCGATGCCGCAAACCGGATTTTTTCCGGCCAGATCCCCGCCACGGACTTCTTCGCGCCCGTGGGACCGCTCGGCTATTATCTGTTTGCAGGCGGCGTCAAGCTGTTTGCCAACGCGCAGCCGCTCCTGCTGGTGCACTGGTCGCTCTTTGCCGTCACCGCTCCGCTCATGGCGCTGGCGCTGTGGCAGGTGGATGCGAAGTCGCGCGGAACGGCGCTGGCGCTGCTTCTGCCCTTTCTCGCCTTCGCCCTTCTGCCGTTCAACACCCGCGAATTCTATCCGTTTCCCGGATCCGACGGGTTCGGCATCTACAATCGGCAGGTTTGCCAGCTTCTCTATGTGCTCACCGT
This sequence comes from Nitratireductor lacus, assembly GCF_056431025.1. Lineage (NCBI taxonomy): Bacteria > Pseudomonadati > Pseudomonadota > Alphaproteobacteria > Hyphomicrobiales > Phyllobacteriaceae > Nitratireductor > Nitratireductor lacus. The sequence goes on from NZ_JBWKMB010000004.1 coordinate 85,828, forward strand.
CGCGCTCGTCTATCTGCGCGACCAGCGGATGCTGCTCGTCTCCATCGTGGCCGGGATGACGGGCCTCTTCCTGACAAAGATCACGGGCTTCGTCTCCGGTGGGCTTCTATGTGCCTTCGCTTTCGCGGCGGGCCGCGTCTCCATCCGCACTGCGGTCGCCTCGGCGGTCATCTTCCTGGGAATTCTGGGCCTTCTGGAAGTCTGGACCGGATTTACGCTGAATTACATCAGCGACATTCTGGCGCTCGTCGTCATGAACGAAGGCAGCCTCCTGCCCCGCTTCCTCCAGGCCGCGTCGCACACATTCGGCATTGTCGCGCCCGCGGGCCTGCTGGCGCTCTTCCTGCTCTACCGGGATCGCGGGATGTTCGCCGGCAAGCTGCGCACGCCGAGTGTGGCGGCCATTGCGGCCATCATCGACCATGACGCATTCTGGATCATGGCGGTGCTTGTCGCAGGCATCTTCTTCGAAACGCAGAACACCGGAAGCCAGGCGCTCATCTTCATCTGGCCGGTGCTCCTGCCCGTGCTTGTGCGGCTCTGGCAGCGCGAAACGGAACGCCCCATCTTTCTGGTCGCTGCCGCCCTTGCCTCCGCAGCCGCATTGCCGCCGCTGGTCAACACGGTGGAGCGCGCTGCACGCACCTATATCGGCGCCATCAAGAACGTGGAGATGCCGAACAAGAACCTGAAAACGCTCGGCCGGCTCAACATGCGACCCGAAGTCCTGGCGCGTTCTGAGAAGATGCTGGATTTCTATACGCTCCACCGCGACACCTACGCGGATTTCATCCGCATTCAGGAATTGCCGTCTTCCGTGTATTACTCGGAGTTCCATTTCCAGGCAGCGCATCTGATGGCAATCGACGGCGCCGTCGATGCGATCCGCGAGCTGGAAGAAGAGCAGGGAATAAGGTTCGAGACGATCCTCAACCTGAACTTCGTCAACCCCTTCCCCTGGCTACTGGACCGGAATGCGCCACTGCATGTGGCGATCGGAGCCGATCCCACACGCGCCGTTCCTCCGCCAGATGCTGAAGCGTTGGAAGCCGTTCGCCAGACGGACCTGATCCTGCACCCCACCTGCCCGCTGACCACGGCCAATGCGGACCTTCTCAAGATCTACGCGCCCGCCATGCAGGACCATGAGCGCATCACGCTGAACCAGTGCTTTGACGCCTATCTGAGCCCGCGCATGGCGGACCGGATCGAATAGGCGCGGCAGCTCTTTCAAAGTCGGGCGCACGCCCCTCATCCGCCTGCCGGCACCTTCTCCCCGCAGGCGGGGAGAAGGAGGCTTTCATCAGCGTTGCGGCCATCGCCCTTCTCCCCGTGAACGGGGAGAAGGTGCCGGCAGGCGGATGAGGGGCGTGCGCCATCGCAGACAAAAGAAGGCCGGGACAAGCCCGGCCAATTGTCGCGCGAGAGGCGCTATTCCTAAACTTTTCAGAGCCTTGAAAAGCGTTTCAGACTCATTCTCTCAGAAACCGGCGTTCACTTCACCTGGCTTTTGACGAAATCCTTCACGATGGAAACGACACCGCGCCCAAGCAGCGCATCGAGCGAATCCACCAGCTTGTCCACATGCTCGGGTCGCATGATGAGCGGCGGCAGAAGACGGATCACATTGCGGTTGTACTCGGTGAAGGCCACCAGCACATCGTAATCGCGCAGCAGAAGCGCACCGACAAAGCCAGACAGCGAGCCCTTGAGCTTGTCGTCCAAAACGCCCACCACCGGGCGCAAAACCGCCGGCAGGGTCTGCGAGAAATCGTGGAACTCGAGCCCGACCATGCAGCCACGGCCGCGAATGTCCTTGATGATGCGCGGATATTTGTCCTTCAGCGCATTGAGACGCTCGACCAGATAGGCGCCTGTGCTTTCGGCATTCTCCATCAGCGCCTCGTCATAGAGCACATTGGTGCCCTCGATGGCCGTGGCGCAGGCCTCGCCGATCCCGCCAAAGGTGGCCATGGCGTGGATCATCGCCGTTTTCGGCGTGCCATAGGCCTTCATGTAAATGTCGCGTCTGGCGATCATCGCCGCCATCGCGGCTTTGCCGGCACCCAGCGACTTGGCGAGCGCGGTAATGTCCGGCGCCACGTCATAATGCTCGAAGGCATAGAAGCGGCCGGTGCGCCCGTAGCCGCACTGCACCTCATCCGCCACCCAGATCACGCCATACTGGTCGCAGAGCTGGCGCAGCTTCTGCCAGAATTCGCGCGGGGCCTCGTTGATGCCGCCGCCGCCCTGCACGGTTTCAAGAACGATCGCGCCAATCTCCGGATCGGTGCGGAAGGCGTGTTCGATGGCGTCGATATCGCCAAAGGGCACACGCACCGTGTTGTCCGTCAGGCGGAACTCGGCGCGGTAGAGATTGCCGTCGGTAATGGTGAGCACGCCCTTGGTCTTGCCGTGGAACGAATTCTCCGCATAGACAACCTTCGGCCGCTTGGGGCCGGCGGCGCGCTCGGCAAGCTTGATGGCCGATTCCATCGCCTCGGAGCCGGAAGAACCGAGGAAAACCATATCAAGCTCGCCCGGCGAACAGGCTGCGAGATTGGCAGCGAGCGCCGTCGAATACTGCGACATGAAGGCGATGGCGATCTCGTGGCGCTTCTCGTCCTGGAATTTCCTGCGCGCTTCGAGAATGCGCGGATGGTTGTGGCCGAAGGCCAGCGAACCGAAACCGCCGAAGAAGTCGAGGATCTTTCGACCATTCTGGTCGATGTAATACATCCCTTCGGCGCTCTCGATCTTGATCTTGTGAAAGCCCAGAAGCTTCATGAAGTGAAGCTGGCCGGGGTTCAGATGCGCCTTGAACAGATCGGTCATCCGCTCGACGCTCAGAGCCTTGGCATCTTCCACGGTGAGAAGATCGGGTTTGGCGATTGTCCTGGGTGCGAGTTCGGGTGCATCCATCACGGGCCTTGCCCCTTTCGTCTCGGTCTTTGTCACGACGGTCATGGCGACCTCCCCTATTCGGCCGGAACCTGGCTGGCGCCAACGGCCTGGCCAGATTTCTTGGCACGATATTCGTCATAGGCGGCGATCAGCATGTCGCCGTCATTGTATTGCGGGACCCAGCCAAGGTCGCGCTCGCCCTTGGAGACGTCGAGCACGCACATCTCGTCGGCGATCAGATACTGCTCGGGGTCCATCAACGGCATGTTCATCCAGTCGAGCATGTCGAGCGTGCGTTTCACGGCCCAGCCCGGCGTGGGCAGGAGCAGGGATTTCGAGCCCGCATGCTTCACCAGATCGCCAAGCAGCTTGCGCACCGGCGGCGGGTTGAGCGAGCCGAGATTGTAGGCCTCGTTCGGCACGCCTGCCTTCCACGCAAGACGCGCGGCTTCCGCGCAGTCGAACACGGAGATGAACTGATAAGGGTTCTTGCCTGCCCCGATCATCGGCACCGGCAGGTTCATGTCGATCAGCTTGAACAGCTTTTCGAGAATGCCCAGACGTCCCGGCCCGATGATGAGGCGCGGGCGGAACAGGGAAATGTTCATGCCCCGCTTGCGCCATTCGGCTGCCAGCACTTCCGTGTCGAGCTTGGACTGGCCATATTCGCCAAGTGGCGAAACCGGGTGATCCTCGGTCATCGGATAGGTGACGGTGTGGCCGTAGATCATGTCGGTGGTGAAGTGGACGAGGTTTTTGGCCCCCGCCTTGTCCATCGCCTCGATGATGTTGACCGTGCCGTGATAATTCACAGGATAGAAGAAATCATGCCGCTTGGCGCGCACCTGGATCGGCGACAGCATCTTGGCCGAGAGGTTGTAGACCATGTCGTCGGCCTTCATGCCCACGGCCTCGACAGCGGCCGGATCGGTCACGTCGCAATGGACGAATTCCACCTGGCGGTAGTGCGGCAGGTCGCTCTTCACGATGTCGGCGACAATGACCTCTTCGCCATCGGCCACGAGCTTGGGGGCCAGGTGCCGGCCGACGAAGCCGTCACCGCCAAAAATGATATGTCTCATTGGATCATCGACCTTTCGGACTGAAGTTTGTCTTTTGCGAGCGCTGCCTGTTCTTCAGGCATTTCGCGGCCGCTCTGCGCGATCAGCACGGTGCCGACGCAGATCAGCGCGATGCCGGCGATGCGGTAGGCGTTCAGGTCTTCCTTGAAGAGGAAGTAGGCGAACACCGCCACCGCCACATAGGCAAGGCTCAGAAACGGATAGGCGAAGGACAGCTCGACCTTGGAAAGCACGTAGAGATGCGACGCCATGGAGATGACGAAGACGCACAGGCCGGCAAAAATCCACGGGCTGAAGACGATCTGAAGAATCTTCAGGATCGGGTTCGCGCCCGCAAAGCTCAGATCGCCAAGCGTCATCATGCCGTGTTTCAGCATGAGCTGTGCAGCCGCGTTGGTCATCACCGTGAAGAGTATGAAGGGTATGTATTTCATCTTGTCCCGCCCGTCCCTGTCATAGCGCCCTCTTGCAAACAAAGCGTGAAGCGCTGGATATAAATTGCATCTTTTGCGTGAAGTTCTTGCGTTTGGCTGACCCACGCCCGTTTATTCGGCTGCATGACGTTCACCCTTCACGCTTGCCGGCAATTGCAGAGCCGTGCGCCGCCAGAAATCGGAAAGAAACGCAGGATCCCGTTGTGCTTCAAGATCGCGCCAGCCTGGAAAAGAGGCCTCGAACAGGGCCGCCCCCATGCGCGCGTCCTTATAGGGATTGACCGCGCCACCCGCCTCCACCGTCATGCGGTCGAGGCGCTCGAAGAGCGCGTGGGTGGCCGAACCCGCATTGGAGAAATCGAGTGTCAGCGTGTAGCCCGGCCTCGGAAACGAAAGAATGCCCGGTGAGGCAACATCGCCGAAGCGCTTGAGAACGGTGAGGAAAGAGGCCTGACCGGCCTCGCGCGCCGCCGCCATCATGGCCGGTATGGTCTTCCGCGCGGCCTCGAAGGGCACCACGCTCTGATGTTGCAGGAGACCGCGCGGACCGTAGAGCCTGTTCCAGTGGCGCACCGCATCGAGCGGGAAGAAATAGCTTTCGTAAGACGAGCGCCGAACACCCTCCGCCCGCGCCTTGCTCCAGGCGAAAGCACGGTTGAAAGCGGCAAGCGACCACCGGTTCAGGAAATTGACCGGAGGCCGGAAAGGGACCGCAAGCCGGCGAGCGGAGGGCGCGCGGTAAACGGCCCCGCCCTCGGCATGATTTGCCGTCAGCAGGAAGCCCCTGCCCGCGTTCGCGCCAGAAGCAAGCTGGTCGAGCCAGGCCACCGCGTATTCGTTCCCGGCGTCGGCATCAGCCGCCAGGTCGAAATACTCGTCGAGCCCGGAAAAGCCACGCACGCGCTCGTTCACATCGACGGAGGCGACCTTCATCAGTCTGATCGTCGCGTCGAGGATCAAACCTGTCAGCCCCATGCCGCCAATGGTGGCGCGAAAGAGCTCCGCGTTCTCCTGCGCGCTGCAATGGCGGGTCTCGCCATCGGACCGCAGCAGCGTGAAGGAAACCACATGACAGCCGAAAGTACCGCGCCGGTGATGGTTCTTGCCATGCACATCATTGGCGATTGCCCCGCCCAGCGTGACAAACTGCGTGCCCGGCACCACGGCCGGAAACCAGCCTTTCGGACCGACATGAGCGATCAGGTCCGACAGCATGAGACCGGCCTGCGCCGTAAGGAGCCCGCTTTCGGCATCGAATGCCAGAACACGGTTCATGGAGCGCATGTCGATCAGCGCGCCGGCATCGTTCAGGCAGGTATCGCCATAGGACCGGCCATTGCCATAAGGCAGCACGGAGGATGGCAGCCCCCGGCCCGCCCGCAGACGCTCGACCGCATCTTCAGCGCCAATCGCCTGAGCCGTGCTGCTGCGCACCAGTCCGAATGCCGAATAATCAGCCATGCTTCAGAACCCCGCCGTAAAGAGGAGCACCGCACCAAGAACGCCAAACAACTGGCTGCGCCAGTCGCTGATGATGAAGACGATGGGATCGTCGTGCATCTCGTCGCGCCGCGCCAGGATCCACATGCGGATTGTGATGTAGAGGACAATGGGGCAGAGCGGCCAGATCAGCCAGGGCATCTCGTAGAGATCGCGCACGGCGCTGCTCTGAATGTAGAGTGCCAGAACCATGGCCGAGGAAAAGGCGGAGGCCATGCCGGCCTGTGCGATGACTTCCTGATCTTCGGTGCGATAGCCCCGCCCTGCGATGCGCTCGCCTGCGGGAAGCTCGGTGGAACGCAGTTCCACATAGCGTTTGACCAGCGCCAGGGAGAGAAAGAAGAAGACGGAGAAGGCCAGGAGCCAGAATGAGACGCCAATCATGGTCGCCGCGCTGCCGGCAAGAATACGCACCGTGTAAAGCCCCGCCAAGGTCAGCACGTCGATGAGGAGCATGCGCTTGAGGGAAAGGGAATAGGCGGTGGTGGCAATCAGATAGCCAATCAGCACCAGGCCGAAGAGTGGCGGAAGAAAAAGCGCCGTTGCGCCGCTTATAGCCAGAAGCACGAGCATGGACGCGAAACCGAACGGGATCGAAAGCGTGCCGCTTGCGAAAGGTCTGTTCCGCTTCGTGGGATGCCGGCGATCAAGGCCGAGATCGAAGAAGTCGTTCAGAATGTATATGGCGGACGCTGCCGTGCTGAACGAGACGAATGCCAGGACGCACAGGGTCAACAGCGGAGCATTGAAATATTCGTGGCTGAGGATCAGCGGCACGAAGATCAGGCTGTTCTTGAGCCATTGATGCACTCTGAGCATCTTCACATAGGTCTTGAATGTGGGCTTCGCCGCCTCGAGAAGCTCGCCGCCATTCCTCGCCTGCCAGCGAGAAGCCGCGCGGTCGGGAGCAACGACAACGGCCCTGCGCGCGGCATCGAAGACCGCGATATCGGCGCGGCTGTTGCCCGCATAATCGAACCCGCCATCGCCGAATGCCTCGACCAGCGCGTCACGCTTCATGCCGGAGGCCATGTTGCGACCGGGCTCTGTGGAGATGACCTCGTCAAAAACGCCCAGATGCAAGGCGATCGCATCGGCAAACTTTTTGGGCGAAGCCGTTGCCAGGACGATGTGACGGCCATCCGCCCTGTCCTTGCGCAGCTGAGCCAGAAGGTCCTGCCGATAGGGCAGTCCCGCGGCATCCAGATCGACACGCGACGCAATTTCGCATTTCAGCCGCGCCTTGCCGCCCATCAGCCAGAACGGCAACAGAAAAAGACAGAGGGGCCGGCGGCGCAGGAGAAGAAACAGACTCTCCCACAACAGATCGGTCGCAATCAGAGTGCCGTCGAGATCGACAGCCAAAGGCACTGCATTGCGTTCGGATCGCGCGTCCATAAAAGCCCCCGCATAAAAGACCGTTCTTCCAACGGCCTTACGCGAAATGAGCTTCCAAAGTCTGAAGCGACAGACAGTCGGAGCAAACCCGCAAGCAGATTTCAGGAATACGCTTAAAGTTTCCCTAAGGGCACCTGGCAAATACCTTGTAAGAACAGCAAAAAACTCCGGCAATCACTTGCCGGAGTTTGCAAAACGTCTCGAACCCATGTTGTGCGGTTCTACCGCACGCGGCCGCGGCCTTCCGAAATCTCGACAGTTTCGGAACCGGTCAGCACTTCGCGGTCGCCATTGGGCATCGTCACGAAGCAGCCGGCCGAGCAGAACTCAATGGTTTCGCCTGCGCCGACCACGATTTCGGATTGCGAACCGCCTTCCGTCACAACGATGGTTCGCGGTTCGCTGTCACGGTTGACGACACTGGCCGCGAAAGCCGCGCCGCCTGCGACCAGCAGCGTCACGGCTGCAAGTAAGAATGTCTTCATGGTCTTCATCGGTGTGTCACCGCCCCTGTAGCAGCGGGCCATGCAGCCCCTTTTCGCTTCGTTTATAGAGATTTCAACCTGAACGGCAACTGAACGACATATTCAGGCGATCAGGATTATTCCGGATCGACCTTGCGCCGGCGTCGGCGCCGGCCCGTTGGCATATCATCCTGCTCTTCCTCAGTCTCATCCGCCGGCTCTTCATCCATCGGCGTCTCATCGGGCTCCTGTGCCCTGAACAGCCCGGACCGCACGTGGATATCGCGTTGCGGAAACGGAATTTCGATCCCCTCGGCCTCGAATGCATCGACGATGGCAAAGCGGATATCGTTCTGCACATTCAACTGCATGAGGATATCGGAAAGATACACACGGATCTCGAAATCAAGCGACGAGTCGCCGAAACCGGCGAACAGAACGAACGGCTCCGGGTTCTTGAGAACAAGCGGATGTGACTTGGCGATTTCCAGCAGAATCTCGTGAACGCGTCGCACATCGGAGCCATAGGCGACACCGATGGGTATCTCCATGCGCCCGAGCTTGTTGCGATGGGTCCAGTTGCCCACGGCGGCATTGATCAGTTCCGAGTTCGGCAGGATCACCGACTGGCGCTGGAACGTTTCGATCTCCGTTGCACGCACGGAAATCTTCTTCACTGTGCCGGACACGCCGCCCGCGACGATCCAGTCGCCCGCCTTGAACGGGCGCTCGGCAAGAAGGATCAGGCCCGAGACGAAGTTCGAGACGATGTTCTGCAGCCCGAAGCCAATACCGAGTGAAAGGGCACCGGCCACGAGGGCCAGATTGGAGAGGTTGATGCCGGCCGCAGAGATACCGATCAGGGCAGCGATCACCAGCCCCACATAGCCGATGCCTGTGCGGATGGAATTGCGCACGCCTGAATCCATGCGACTGCGCGCCATGACCTTGCCGTCGAGCCAGCTCTGAAACCAGCGCGTGACGAAATAGCCGACCACGAAAACCAGAATACCGGTGAGAATGCCGACGATGGAAAACGACAGGGAGCCGACCTGGATCCTGCCGGCGATACGGTAGCCCCAGGCCGTCAGATCCGCCCAGCGGAATCCCCATTGCAGAAGAATGAGCGGCACGCCGATCAGGACCACGACCGTGTTTATAAGCATGCCGGTGACCAGACCGAGCTGATCGAGCGCGGTCTCATCGAAAGCGGTGTACCGCTCCAGCCGGCGCGCCAGCCAGGAATTGGCGAAAGCGCCTTCCGACGTGATCGCCCCGGCCGTCAGGAAGCCGATATACATGGTCGCAACGATCGCACCCGTCACCACCGCCTGCTGCGAAAGGAACCGCGCAAAGCCGATATAACCGAGCATGGCCGCGATGATGATCGCGGCCCCGAGGGCAAACAGGAGATAGCGGAACTTGAGCGGCCATTGTTTGGGCCTGCCCTCCTCGTCATCCAGAGGGCTGACACCGCCAATCGCCATGATGAGCAGGCCCACGATCACGGTGGCCACGAGGCTGGTCGCCACCGTCAGCGAAAGCTGCGAACCGAACAGCGAGTAGACCTGATCCATGAAATAATCGAAACCGGTCGAGACCGCCGTGAAAACCGCTAGCACGAGCAGCCATTGTGCCGCCTGCGAACGCACGGGCAAAAGCCGCCAGTTCGGTCGCCGGGGCGCAAGAATGGCGCGTGCGAGACGGTAGACGAAATAGACAAGGAGGATGACGGAGAAGAGCGACCAGAGAAGCGGCGCGATATCGCTGCGCAGCAAGCTGAAGTAATCAAGGAAGTAGTAGGTTGAAACCAAAAAGACGCCGATCGACAGCGACGGAATGAGCGTGGAGAACAGCGCCAGCGAAAGGCGGCTGAGATAGGTGGGTTCCGTCTCGGTCGGGTCCGGCTCGATGAAATCGCCGAACAGACGCCGCCCCCCGAAAAGCAGCGCAAGGGCGGCGATCGTTGCGAGCGCCGTGGCAAGCAGAAGTGAATTAAGGCGATATTTGACGACAAAAGTCAGCCAGGCGGAAACCCGCTTGTAGACCCGCCCCACCTCCTGCGTGAACTCACCGGCCACATCAGAGCTGAGCGCCGCGGAAACGTCGTAGCGGCGCGAGAGCGTGCGCGTGAAGAGGTCGCGCCTGAGTTCGGCGATCTCGTCCACAACGCTGTTGATGCGCACGGAAAGCCGTTCGGCATCGCCGATCAGCACGTTGAAACTCGCCTTCTCGTCGAGCAGGCGGGTACGTTCGCGCGCCACCTCCTCGGGTTCGGCCGGTTCCCCCTCCTTGCGCGGCTCACCCAGTTGTTCGAGCCGCGTGTTGATCTCCGTTAGCCTTGGGCGAAATGCCAGGCTGGCATCGAAAACCTCGCGCGCGAGCCTTTCCAGCTCAACACGAAACGCGACGAGTTCGCCGTCATCAGCGGCCTGATCGTCAACCTCCTTTTCCATCCTGTTGACGGTGGCTTCGATCCCGGAGAGCTTTTCGCGCTGGGTCTGCAGAAAGTTTTCCGGTCCCTGCGCCGCCGCCGGCACAAACACGGCAAACTGGAAAACAAGGCACAGGAGAACCGGCAGGGCGCGAAGCTTCAACAACATTTCTGTCAGTCTTCTCACGGAATCACATGCAATCGGAGGTCGGTGTCGATACGCGGACATTGCCTGAGCCACGCCTGTGCAGCAAGCTTATCGGCGCATCAGGGTCGGGTCTGTGCAAAGCCATGGCGCTTTATTTGCCTCAGGCGTCTGGGGTGTCCTATAGCTTTAGGCCGGGTTCTGGCAAAAAAGAATGGCGGCGCATGGCGGAATATTCAGCTCTTTCGCTTCTGAAAAATGCTCTTTCAGGCAATCGCGACTGGAAACCGGCCTGGCGCAAGCCCGATCCCAAACCGAGATACGACGTCATCGTCATCGGTGGCGGTGGCCATGGACTGGCAACCGCCTATTATCTCGCAGCCGAACACGGCATCACCAACGTTGCCGTACTGGAAAAGGGCTGGCTGGGCTCTGGCAATATCGGCCGCAACACCACGATTGTGCGATCCAACTATCTTTTGCCCGAATCCGTCCGTTTCTACGAATTTTCCATGAAACTCTGGGAAAACCTCTCCCATGAGCTCAACTACAATGTGATGTTCTCACAGCGCGGCGTTCTGAACCTTGCCCACAGCCCCGGCCAGGTCGACGCTTTCATCCGCCGCGGCAACGCCATGCGCCATGGCGGCGTGGACGCCGAATGGCTGACGCCGCAGCAGATCGCACGCAAGGTGCCGGGGCTGGACACCTCCGGCTCGGCGCGTTTTCCCATCGCCGGCGGGCTTCTGCAGCCGCGTGCGGGCACGGCCCGCCATGACGCGGTCGCATGGGGCTATGCGCGCGCCGCCGACCGGCGCGGTGTCGACCTGATCGAGAATTGCGAGGTGACAGGCTTCCTGCGCGACGGCGATCAGATCACCGGCGTCTCCACCACAAGAGGCGACATTCGGGCAAAGAAAGTGGCGCTGGCGGTTGCCGGCAGCACCAGCCGGGTGTTGCAGCGTGCCGGCATCGAACGGTTCCCTATTGAGAGCCACGTCCTTCAGGCTTTCGTTTCGGAAGCGATCAAGCCCTTCGTGAACTGCGTCGTGACCTTCGGCGCAGGCCATCTCTACATGTCGCAGTCCGACAAGGGCGGGCTGGTCTTTGGCGGCAGTCTCGATTTCTACAATTCCTACGCCCAGCGCGGGAACCTTCCCACGGCGGAAGACGTGATGAGTGAAATCTGCGCCATGTTCCCCGCCGTCGCGCGGCTGAGACTGCTGCGCTCCTGGGGCGGCGTCATGGACATGTCGATGGATGGGTCCCCCATCATCACCAGAGGGCCCCTGCCCGGCCTCTATCTCAATTGCGGCTGGTGCTATGGCGGGTTCAAGGCAACGCCTGCCTCCGGCTATTCCTTCGCCTGGACCATCGCCAGGGACGAACCCCACGCCATCAACGCGCCCTTCACGCTCAGCCGCTTCGAGCGCGGTGCGGTGATTGACGAAACGGGCCATGGCCCGACACCCAAACTGCATTGAGGGACACGCCATGCTGATCGACTGCCCGCATTGCGGCCCCCGCGACCTCGCCGAATTCTCCTATCAGGGCGACGCGACACGCACGCGCCCTGATCCCGCTTCCACTGATACGAAAGCCTGGCTCGACTATGTCTATAACCGGCCGAATCCGGCAGGGCTGCACCGTGAACACTGGCAGCACGCCGGTGGATGCCGCGCGCATCTGGTGGTGGAGCGCGACACGCTGACCCATGAAATTCGCTCGGTCGCCTTCGCCAGAAGTGCGGACAGCGGAGACGCCGCATGAGCCCCCGCCGCACCAGAACGGGCGGGCTGATAGACCGCGCCCGCACCATTCGCTTTACGTTTGATGGCGAGAGCTACACCGGTCATGCCGGAGACATGCTGGCCTCGGCGCTTCTCGCCAATGGCGTTTCGCTCGCGGGCCGCTCGTTCAAATATCATCGCCCGCGCGGTGTCTTCAGCGCCGGTGTCGACGAACCGAACGCGCTCGTGACCCTGTTGCGCGAAGGCGTGCGCGAGCCCAACATTCCCGCCACGCAGGTCGAAATCTATGACGGTCTGCGTGCGGAAAGCCAGAACCGCTTTCCATCCCTCGCCTGGGACCTCGGTGCGATAAACCAACTCGGCGGCCGACTGATCGGTGCGGGCTTCTACTACAAAACCTTCATGGGTCCTGTGATCGGGCCACTGAAGGGCACGCGCTTCTGGATGATGTGCGAACATTTCATACGCCGCGCCGCCGGTCTTGGCAGAGCCGATTACGAGGCCGACCCCTCGCGCTACGAGCGGGTGAACGCCTTCTGCGACGTTCTGGTTGTGGGCGGAGGCATCGCCGGCCTGATGGCAGCCGAGGGCGCGGCAAAGGCTGGAAAACGCGTAATCCTCGCCGAACAGGAACCGCAGACAGGCGGCTTCGCCCGCTGGTCGGGCGAGACCCTCGACGGAAAGCCCGCCCATCAATGGGTGGCGGAGCTGACGGAAAGGCTCACCCGCTTCGACAATGTGCGTCTCTTACCGCGCACGGCGGTCTGGGGCTATTATGACGGCAACACGCTGGCAGCGCTTGAGCGCGTCCACGATCATGTGGCCCGCACGCCGAAGGGCCACCCGCGCCAGCGGCACTGGACAATCCGAGCCCGCGACGTGGTTCTGGCGACGGGCGCACTGGAACGTCCGATCGTCTTTCCCGGCAACGACCGTCCCGGCGTCATGCTGGCCGGCGCCGCGCGCCGCTATGCCGCAGAATTCGGCGTTTTGCCCGGGAACAGGACCATCTTCTTTACCAACAATGACAGCGCCTACGAGGCTGCGGTCGCCATCAAGCGCGCTGGCGGCCATGTCGCAGCCCTTATCGACGTGCGTCCACGGATCGGCGATGCAGCCACGGCACTTGCAGCCGAGGCGGGCGTGGTGCCGCTGACCGGTCACGCCGTCGTCGGCACAAAAGGCAGCCGTGCGTTATCGGCTGCGCTTGTTCAGGCGTTCGACGCGGAAACGGGCAGGCTTTCGGGAGACGCAAGGCCGCTTGAATGCGAAAGTCTCGCGGTTTCCGGTGGCTGGCAGCCTGTTCTTCACCTGGCAAGCCAGGCGGGCGCAAAGCCGGTCTGGGATGAGGATAAACAGGCATTCCTGCCACCCGAGCCAGCACAACGCTGGACAGGCGCCGGCGCATTCCTTGGCAAATTCGGCACCGCCGATGCACTTGCGAGCGGCCGCGATGCGGGCCTGAAATGCGCCGGCAAGCGCCCATCCCGCGCCAGACTGCCTGAAATCGTGCCCGAAGCACTCAGTCCTGCGCCAGCGCCGGTTCTTGAAATTCGGGGCAAGGGCAAAGCCTTTGTCGATTTCCAGCACGATGTGACCGCCGACGATGTGCGGCTCGCCCATCGCGAAGGTTTCGTCAGCGTCGAGCATCTGAAACGCTACACGACGCTCGGCATGGCGACCGACCAGGGCAAGACCTCCAATGTCCCGGGGCTGGCCATTATGGCGGCAGCACGCGGCATCACGATCCCCGAAGCCGGCACCACGCGGTTTCGCCCGCCCTACTCCCCGGTGGCCATCGGTGCTTTGGCTGCGGAACGCTATGGCGACCTCAAGCCAGAGCGCTTCACTCCCATGCATGACTGGCATGTGGAACACGGCGCCGAGATGACCCCGGCGGGTCTCTGGCACCGCCCGCTGGTCTACGCAAGTGCCGGTGAAACGGTCGAACAGGCTTACATCCGCGAGGCAGCGGCGGTGCGTCGCTCCGTGGGCATTGTTGATGTCTCCACACTGGGCAAGATCGCGGTCAAGGGCCCCGATGCCGCCACCTTCCTTGATCGCGTCTACACCAACACCTTCTCCACGCTGAAAGTCGGCAGGGCCCGCTACGGTCTGATGCTGCGCGAAGACGGCATCGCCTTCGACGACGGCACCACATGGCGTCTCGGTGAAACCGACTTCCTGATGACCACGACCACCGCCAATGCGGGTCCGGTGATGCAGCATCTGGAGTATTGCCTCGATGTTCTCTGGCCCGATCTCAGGGTGCACCTCACCTCGGTGACGGACCAGTGGGCGGGCGCTGCGATCGCCGGCCCCAAGGCCCGCGCCGTGCTGGAGCGCTGCGTGACGGGAACCAAAGTCGACAATGAGACGCTGCCCTTCATGGGCATTGTTCATGGCCAGATTGACGGTGCCTCCGTCATGATCTGCCGCCTCTCCTTTTCCGGCGAACGCGCCTATGAGGTTTATTGTGGCGCCGGTCATGGGCAGCATGTGTGGGAAGCGCTGATGGAAGCGGGCGAACCCTTCAACATCACGCCCTACGGCATGGAGGCGCTTGGCGCACTGCGCATCGAGAAAGGGCACGTGACAGGTGCCGAGATCGATGGCCGGACCACGGCCCGCGATCTTTATCTCGACTGGATGCTGTCAAAGAAAAAGCCGTTCATCGGTTCGGGCCTGATGGACCGCCCTGCCCTGATCGACAGGAACCGGCTGCGGCTCGTCGGCATCGTCTCGCTCGATGGCCAGAAGCTCGGCGGCGGCGCGCATCTGGTGGAACGCAATAATCCTGATGAGCCGGGAGAAAGCATCGGTCATGTAACGGCCTATTGCTACTCACCGGCTCTGCAGAAATATATCGGCCTCGCGCTCGTCAGGGGCGGCAAGGCGCGCCACGGAACGCGGATCTTCCTTTCCGATCCATTGCGCCGGCGCTTCGGTCAGGTGGAGATCGTCAGCCACCATTTCTTCGATCCGGATGGGGAGCGCATGCATGGTTGAGCGCGCATCACCGCTGGGCAGCGATTTCCGCCCCGGCTCCTATGGTGACTTTGCTAACGGAAGCGGCGTCACGATTTCCGAAGCCTTGAAGGGCTCGATTGTCGAGGCCAGTGCCTGGCCCGGCAAAGAGAAAGCACTGGCAGAAAGCATTTCCGCCACCTGCCGTCTCAGGCTTTCGGCCTTGCCCGGAAACGGCGCGGCCAGCCGCGAGGGCACCTGCGCCCTCAACATCGGTCCCGGCCGGTTTCTCGTAAGCGGGATGGATGAAGCTCTGGCGGGGGATCTCATTGCTGCCATTGGCGACGAGACCGGCACCGTGACCGATCTCTCCCACGGCCGCACGGTTGTGAGCATCGAGGGTCCGCAGGTGGAATGGGTTCTGGCAAAGCTCTTCGCGCTGGACTTCAGCCCGGCTGCCTTCCCGGTCCATGCCGGCCGGGCGACGGCGCATCACGAGGTGTTCGTGCAAATCCAGCGCCGGGGCGCGAAGCGCTTCGAGCTCTACGTTTTCCGCTCGTTTGCAAGAGCTTTTGCCAAAACGCTTTGCCGGGCGGCAGAAGATGTGGGCTATACAATTAGATAGGTTCGGAAGATAGGCCCGGCGCGGCGACACCGGACCTATCGGCCGGTTCGCGGAAGCCCCAGGCGAACCGGCTTGATCGTCCGGGAGGCAGTTCGTACCTCCCGGCATTTTCGTCAGCCATTGTCGGCGTCGGGTGCCATCTCAGCCGGCGGTTCGCCCGGACGCATGTCACCGCGCGGTCCACCACCGTGGTCGCGCTTGTGATGCATCATCTTTCCATGATGCCCGCCGCGCCTGTCGGCCATCTGGCGGAATCCGCGGCGCATTTCACGCTGGTCGACCTTGCCGTCGTCATTGGCGTCCATGAGTGCAAAGCGCTTCGCCTGCTGGCTTTCGATCTCGGCGATGGTGACGGTGCCATCACCGTCAATGTCGAGACGCTGTGCGGCACGCTTCGCCCGGCGCTCGACAATGCGCTCCGTGACCATGTCCTGAAGCTCGGTTTCTGAAAGCACCCCGTCACCATCGGCATCGGCGGCCTTCAAACCTTCCAGACGCACTGCGGAAAACTCTTCAATGGTGATGCTGCCGTCACCGTCTGCATCAAGACGGTCAAAGCCTCGCATCGTCTTGCCGCCTTTGCCTTTCATGCGCTCGCCGGCAGCCTGGGGCACAGCCCCGTCTGAAGAAGCCTCCTGGGCAATGGCGGCAGAACCGGCGATCAGGCTCAGAGCCATGGCCGACAAAAGGATATTGTTCTTCATGTCTGTCTCCTCGTAGGGGCGCCGCAAGGGAAGCGGCAGGGAACGAAGAGACCTTGGCCGATCGCACATTACGACGACCTTGCCGGGAAATTACAATTTCGTAAGCAACCGTCGGTGCGGAGAACAGGCCTTAGCGAACGAAGGAAACGAATTCCTCCAGCGGCGCACGTTCGCTGCGCAGTGCGTTTTCCGGTTTCGAGACATCCTCATGGCCGAGCGCCATGCCGCAGACCACGATTTCCTCGTCGGGAATGCCGAGGATCGGGCGAATCTGCCTGTGGTAGGGAGCGAATGCCGCCTGCGGACAGGTATGAAGATCACGCCCCCGCGCGGCAATCATCACCGATTGCAGGAACATGCCGAGATCGACCCACGAGCCCTTGTTCAAACGGCGGTCGATGGTGAAGATCAGGCCGACGGGCGCATCGAAGAAGGTAAAATTCCGGTCGTGCTGGGCGCGCATGCGCTCGACTTCGCGCCGGCCGATGCCCAAAAGGCTATAGAGCGCATAGCCCACCGCACGGCGCCGTGCCAGATAGGGCTCGAAAAACTTGTCCGGATAATATTTGTACTCGTCCCACTCGATCTTTTCCGGACGTACGCCGGAAGAAAGAATCGCCTCGGACAGCGCCTCTTTGCGCTCGCCGGAAACCACATAGACCTTCCAGGGCTGCATATTGGTGCCGGAGGGCGCGCGCGCGGCAACGCGAAGAATGTCCCTGATCGTCTCGTCGTCGACCGGGTGCGGCAGAAAGGCCCGCACGGAGCGACGTGTCAGCATCGCCTCGTCGACAATCTCCGCAGCAGACAGTTCGTTCTTCTTCTCAGGGGCCAACATGCCGCCATCCTTCCTGGAAGTCTCAACGGATCTGCGACAGGCCCCCTGCATCAATATCGCAATCCGTTCAGGACCAAATGCACTCATTCACTATGCTGTTCTCACGCCGGTCGATTTGCTACAAGGCCGACCAATGCGCCGGTCCTCGTAGTCGAAGGGCCTCTCTTTTTCAAGTCGAATGCCAAGATCGCCCCTGGAGCCACCAATGCCAAAGCCCTCATCCCGCATTTCAGGCATCGTCCCGTCCGGCAAGAATGGCTGGGAAATCCACTTCGCCGCCATGACCCGAAAGCAGGCTGGCGACAGGGTCATCATGCTCTCGGTCGGCGACCATGATTTCGACACGCCGGAAGGGACGGTCGAGGCCTGCGTCGAAGCCGTGCGGGGCGGGCATCACCACTATACCCAGCTTCCCGGCCTTCCCCGTCTGCGGGCGGCTCTGGCAGCGCTTTCGCAGGAATGCACCGGCACGGAGACCAGCCCTGACGAGATCATGGTCACCATTGGCGGCCAGGGCGCGCTTTACGCTGCCTTTCAGGCAGTGCTCGATCCCGGCGCCCATGCGGTGATCGTCTCGCCCTACTACGCCACCTATCCAGGCACGGTACGCGCAGCCGGCGGGCGCTATACGGAGATCGAAACCCACGCGGAAAACAATTTCGAACCCAGCCTCGCGGAAATCGAAGCGGCCCTTGAAGCCGATACACGCGCGATCCTGATCAACTCGCCGAACAATCCCACTGGCGCGGTCTACTCCCGTGAAACGATCGAGCGCATTGCGGAGATCTGCCGCGAACGCGACCTGTGGCTGCTCTCGGACGAAGTCTACTGGACGATCCGCTCCGAAAAGGAGCACATCTCGCCCCGCGCCCTGCCCGGCATGAAGGAGCGGACGCTGGTCATCAACTCGCTGTCGAAGAGCCATGGCATGACCGGCTGGCGTGTCGGCTGGCTGACGGGGCCCGCCGGGATGATCGCCGTGATGACCAACCTCAATCTGGTTGCCACCTATGGACTGCCCGATTTCACCTCTCATGCGGCCATTGCCGCCGCCGAAAACGGCTTCGGGCTGCGCGAGATCGCGGAGCTTTACACGCGTCGCCGCGAAGCGTTTCTCGATGCCATACGCGGCATGAACGGCGTGATCGTGCGCGGCTCGGAAGGCGGCATGTATGTCATGCTCGACATCCGGGCCATCGAAGAGGATTGCGAAAAATTCGCATGGGATTTCCTCAACGAGGAAGACGTCGCGGTGTTACCCGGTGCCAGCTTCGGCAACGCGGCCAGGGGGCATATTCGCATTTCCATGTGCCAGGACGAAGAAACCCTGCGCGAAGCCGCAAAGCGCCTGCAGCGTTTCATCGCGGCCCGGCTCGACAAATCAGGGCAGACCGCAGCCGCCGGCTAGATCGGCGTGCGTCCATCCGGACGCATAAAGGACGATCCAAACCATTGATGGAGCATCGGAACAATCCGAAAACCGAATTCCACTTTTCGGTCCGATGCTCTAAGTCGGAGCCTCACGTCTTTCTCTCTGGCAGACCTTTGCGGTCCGTCTCCGCCAGATCTTCGAGCTCCGCTTCGCTCATGGTCTCATACATTTCCTTTGATGCGCCCTGAAGCTGGGATTTGGGCATGTCACCGCGCTTCGCCGCGAGCGCGGCACCTGCCGCCTTTTGCTGCGCCTTGGATTTTGCCGGCATTCTTATCTCCTCTGGCTTGCCGCCCCGGAGAATAAGGCTTCAGAACCGGCAGGGTTCCCGATTTCTTTCAGGTCACCGGCAGTTTCACCCAGTGCGGGTCCGGTGCGAAGCGATCGCCGTATTTTTCCTGCAGGCGTTCGAGCACGGCGATGATCTCGGCGAATCCTCGGGCGCGCGCATATCGCAGAGGCCCGCCACGAAACGGCGCAAAGCCCGTAGCGAAGATCATCGCCCCCTCAAGTGTTTTCTCGTCGCCGACAACGCCTTCCCGCAGGCAGGTCACACAGGTGTTGAGCATGGGCAGGACAAGCCGGTCTGTCATGGCGGGATGCGGCGCGAGACGCTGCCCGCTCTTCCGGGGCTCGCCATTCCGGTCGTACTCATATAGCCCCCGGCCCGCCTTTCGGCCGGTTCGCCCTTCCGCAACCATCGTCTCCAGCCAGCCGGGCACATCCGGCAGCGGCGTGTCGAGGCCGGACTTCATGGTTCGGGCCACTTCGAGGCAGATGTCCAGACCGACACGGTCGGCAAGCTCGAGCGGCCCCATCGGCATACCGAACGAGACGGCCGCCTGATCGATGGTTTCCCTGCGCACACCCTCGTCAAGCATCAGGAATGCCTCGGTGATGTATGGCGTCAGGATACGGTTGATGAGGAAGCCCGGCGAACTTTTCACCGGTGCGGGCAGCCTGTCGATGGAGCCGCAGAAAGCCGCCAGCCGCGCCTGCGCCGCATCCGAAACCTTGTCATGCGCGACGACTTCAACAAGTTCCATACGCGCCACGGGATTGAAGAAGTGCAGCCCCAGCAGCCTTTCGGAAAACGGAACAGCCGTGCGCAGCTCGCTCAGGGGAATGCTTGATGTGTTGGTCGCAAGAAGCGCATCCTTTTTCATGAGCGGTGCGACTGCCTTGAAGACCTTGCGCTTTACCTCGGCCTTCTCCGCCACCGCCTCGATCACAAGATCGGCCTGCCTCACACCGTCGCCCGCAAAATCCGGTATCAGGCGGTCGAAGGCATCGCGCCGGTCAATCTTGCTGTAGAGGCGTTTGTCGAACAGCTTTCCAGCCCGGCCGATTGCAGCGGCAAGCACCTTTTCATCGAGATCGGTGAGTGTCACACGCAGGCCGCGCGCCGCACACCATGAGGCGATGTCACCGCCCATGGTACCGGCGCCGATGACATGAACATGGGCAATGCCGCTCTTCCCCTTGCCCCCGGCCTTCAGGGCCTCGCGCAGGAAAAAGACGTGAATGAGGTTCTGCGCTGTCTCGCCGGTCAGCAGACGCGCAAAGGAGCGGATTTCCTCCTTCTGCATCACCTCTTTTTCCCCGCCGCCGTGCTGCTCCCACAGATCGATCAACCGATGGGGCGCCGGGTAGTGCTCCTGCGGGGCGCGTTTTGCGGCCAGGGAACGCATCTTCCGTGCGGCAATGCCACGAAAAAGCGAAAAACCACTCAGCCCGGCGCTGCGCCGTGGCCGCTTCAGTTTCCCGCCGATGGCTGCCTTTACGGCATTGCCGACGTGCCGCTCTTCAATCACGGCATCGATGAGCCCGAGCGCCTTCGCCTTCCCGGTGTGAACGGATTTGCCCGTCAGCATCATCTTCATGGCCTCGACGGGGGCAATCAACGCTGGAAGCCGGAATGTACCGCCGAGACCCGGGTGAAGCCCCAGAAGCACTTCGGGAAAGCCGAACACCGCGCCTTCGACGGCGATCCGGAACCTGCAGGCGAGCGCCAGTTCAAGCCCGCCACCAAGACAATGGCCGTGGACAATCGCCACCGTCGGCATCGGCAGGGCCGCCAGCCGGTCGACGATTTCATGCGCCCGCGTCATACGGGCTTCAACCGCTTCCGTCTCGCTCACACCTGAAAAATCACGAATGTCAGCACCGGCAATGAAGCCCCCGGCTTTGCCAGAGCGGATGACCAGCCCCTTGGCCTGCATCGTTTCGATCGTACCCAGCAGGGTTTCCAGCTCAGCCATGACCGCTTCAGAAAGCGTGTTGGTGCTCTCCCCGGCGCGGTCAAGCACAAGCCAGGCAATCGCATCCGCATCCCTTCGCAAAGACCAGTGCGTGGTTTTGGCGACTTCTTTCGTATCGCTACCGAGCGAAAGCCGGTTTTGAGCGAGATGCTCGCCGGCGGATATCTTTCGAACAGCCATCAGACCACCTCCACCAGCATCGCACCGCCTAGGCCACCGCCGATACACTCGGTCGCCACACCGCGTTTCTCTCCACGCTTGCGCATGGCGTTCACAAGATGAAGCACGATCCGGTTTCCGCTGGTGCCCACCGGATGACCGAGGCTGATCGCCCCTCCATCCACATTCAGGCGTTTCCGGTCGATGCGCCCGAACGGTTTTTCAAGTCCGAGAACGTCGCGGCAGTAATCCGCATCCTCCCACGCCGCAAGGCAGGCAAGCACCTGCGCCGCGAAAGCCTCATTGAGCTCCCACAGGTCGATATCGTCACGGGCAAGCTTGTGGCGTTCAAGCAGGACGGTCGAACACAGCGTCGGCCCCAGCCCCATGATCGATGGATCGAGGCCCGACCACGCGCTATCGACAATCTGCGCCAGCGGCGTCAGCCCGTGCTTCTTGACCGCGTCTTCAGATGCGAGAACGACCCATGAGGCCCCATCGGTGATCTGCGAGGAGTTGCCCGGCGTCACGCTGCCATAGGGTTTTTCGAAAACCGGCTTCAATTTGGCCAGCCGCTCCATCGACGTGTCGGGGCGAACGCCGTCATCGTGTTCATAAAGCACGCCTTCACGCGTCACGGCGGGAATCACCTCCCCCTTCAGCGCACCATTCTTCTGGGCCCTCGTCAGACGTTGATGGCTTTCAAGCGCGTAGGCGTCCGCCGCTTCCCGGGATATGTTGAAGATGTGGCCGATCTTTTCTGCCGTCTGCCCCATGTTGAGCTGGGTAACGGGGTCCGTCAGTCCGCGTTCGAGCCCGATTACAGGTTTCAGCATGCGCATCCTGAAGGCGCCCAGAGCGGACAGTTTTTCGGGCAGTGACCTGGCGAAGGCGAACCGGCCGAACCATGCCGCCCCCTCCTGCGGCCACACCAGCGGCGCGTGCGAGAGCGCTTCTGTGCCTCCGGCCAGAATGAGATCCGCCTTTCCCGACTGAATGGTTCGGAACGCGGTATCGATCGACTGCATGCCCGAACCGCAATTGATCTGGACGGTGAAGGCCGGCATCGCGTCGCCCATGCCAAGCCGCAAAGCGGCAACCCGCGCAGGGTTCATCTCGTCGGCAATCACATTGACGCAGCCCAGAATGACCTTGTCGAAACTCTCTGGCGAAAACGGCTGTCTCGCCAAGAGCGGCCGTCCGCACTGGACGGCAAGATCCACCGGCGTAAACGGCCCCGGCTTCCCCCGCGCTCGGAGGAACGGGGTCCGCGCTCCGTCGACGATAAAGACCGGTCTCTCCGCAGCCGACCGGCCGGGCGCACTGCGCCGCTGGCGCGACGGTGTCTTGCGGGTCTCACTCTTCTGCTTCCGGGGCATTTGTGCCATTCAACACACACCTCTCCTTACAAACCAGACGATGAGCGATTGTTCAGCCCTGCTGCGGCAGTTGAGCATCATTGTCTTTGAAGACACAACCGTTCGGTCTTTTCCTAGTTCCCGATTCGGCTTCATTCCCAATAACGCCGGCTTTAAGCCACAATTGTCTGGCCACACCCGATAAGCCACATTGGCCGCGCCAGCGGTTTGTGGTTTAACCGCACTGTTTTGCAGCATACGGGCGGCGGACGTTAACGTCACGGCAAGGTTGGTGACCGACACTTCGGCTCGAGAATGGGAGACGGGTTTGAGTGGAATCGACGCGAAACCGTCGATGGGTCGGCGTTTGCACGGGCCGTTGCTGCTCGCGCTTATGCTTGCCTTTTCGCCGCCCCCTGCCAGCGCCTTCGAGCTGTTCGGCATAAAGCTGTTTGGCAAGGACAAGGCTGCCGAAGAGCCCGACACGATCGGCGAACCGTGGAACTACACCGTTGAGTTCGTCCTTCCCTATGGCGCAGACGATACCGAGAAGAAGCTCAAGGGTGCCTCGTCCCTCTGGGCGGACCGGGAGAAGCCGGCCTCGGGCGCAGCCGGCCTGATCGTCAAGGCGCGCGGCGATTACCGCCGCCTGCTGAACACGCTCTATGGTTCGGCCCTCTATGGTGGCTCAATCAGCATCACCATCGACGGAAGGGAAGTATCCGAACTGCCCATCGACGCCGACATCGCCAATCCGGCCAGTGTCCGCGTCGCCGTCGATCCCGGCTCGGTGTTCCATTTCGGTCAGGCACGCATCGTCAATCAGGCACCGCCGCCGCTTGATCGAAGCGACCGTGTGGAAGACCCGGCAAAAGAAGGTTTCCAGACCGGCGAGGTCGCGGCATCCGGAACCATCCTGAGAGCCGGACGCCTCGCCGTCGAGGCGTGGCGGCACCAGGGGCACGCGAAAGCCGAGGTCGTGGAGCGGCGCGTCACCGCCGCGCATGAAAGCAAGACCGTTGACGCCATCCTCACCGTCGAGCCCGGACGCCGCGCCGCTTATGGCGCAGTCACCGTCAGCGGCACGGAACGGATGGACCCCGATTTCGTTGCGCGTCAGACCGGTCTTGTGCCCGGCCGCGAATACGATCCCGACGATCTGGAACGGGCCCGCAAGCGGCTGTCGAAGCTCGACGTCTTCCGCTCGGCCCGGATAGAGGAAGCAGACGAGATCGGCGCCGACGGCATTCTGCCGCTCGCCGTCATCGTCCAGGAGCGCCTGCCCCGCCGTTTTGGTGTCGGCGGCACCTATTCGACGCTCGACGGGCTCGGCGTGCAGGCCTACTGGATGCACCGCAACCTCTTCGGCCGCGCCGAACGGCTGCGCTTTGAAGGTCAGGTTTCCGGCATTGGCAACACGTTCAAGCCGGAGGATCTGACGTACCGCGTGGGCGCGACTTTCATCAAGCCCGGCGTCTATACGCCCGACACGGACTTCCAGGCGTCGATCTTCGGCGACCGTGAAGTTCTCGAGCGGTATACGCGCACGGCGGTCAGCGCCGAGTTCGGCTTCCGGCACGAATTCACCGAAGAGCTTTCAGGAAGCCTCTTCGCCAATGCCGGCCGCGCCCGTTTCGAAGATGATTTCGGCACACGCGATTTCACCACAGTTGGGCTCGCAGGCGCCCTCACCTATGACAGCCGCGACAACCCCGCGGACGCCACCGAAGGCTACTTCGCCGAACTGTCGCTCGAACCGTTCTACGAGATGGAATACCGTAACCTGGCTGCCCGCATGCTTCTGGAGGGCCGCGCCTATTATGATTTCGGCAGCGATGGCCGCTTCGTCCTGGCAGGACGCGCCAAGATCGGCGCGCTGGTTGGCGCCCCGATTGACGAGACACCGCCGGACAAGCTGTTCTTCGCCGGTGGCGGCGGTTCGGTGCGTGGGTATGCCTATCGGAATATCGGCGTCGAAACGGCGAACGGCATTGCCGGCGGCCGCTCGCTGATGGAAGCCTCCGCAGAACTGCGCGCGCGCATCACCAGCTCCATCGGTGTCGTCGGCTTCGTCGACGCGGGCACCGTGGGCCCTGAATCCTTCCCGGATTTTTCCGAGGATGTGCGGATCGGCGTCGGCGCTGGTTTGCGCTATCTCACCCCGCTCGGCCCCGTGCGCCTTGACGTCGCCGTCCCCCTCGACAAGCGAGACGGCGACCCGGGCGTCGCCTTTTACGTCGGAATAGGACAAGCGTTTTGATCCGCTTTTTCGCAGCTCTGACCCTGTTGTTCGTCCTCTTGCCGGCCATGGCGCAGGACACACCCAGCGAGCGCACGCCCGATGAGGAGCGGTCATTCTTCACGCGCCTCCTGGAGGATCAGCTCTCCACGCCGAACCGGCAGATCCGTATTTCAGGCATTTCCGGCGCCCTCTCTTCGCAGGCAACCATCGGTGAAATCACCATTGCCGACCGCGAGGGCATCTGGCTTCGCATAGGCAATGCCTCGATCGACTGGAGCCGTTCCACGCTCCTGCTTCGCCAGCGCCTTGAAGTGCAGAGGCTTGCTGCCGAAACCATCGAAGTGATGCGCCGTCCGCTGCCGGACGAAGGCCTGCCCGCTCCCGAATCGCGCTCGTTCCAGGTCCCCGAACTGCCGCTGGCGGTCAATCTGGAACAGCTTGAAGTCGAGCAGGCAAGCTTCGGCGAGGAGGTTTTCGGACTTGCCGCCGAACTCTCGCTGACGGGCGCGCTCAGGATCGACAGCGGGGCGCTCGATACCGATTTCGATGTCCAGCGTCTGGACGGCCCCGGTGGCCAGTTTGCGCTCAAGGCTGCGTTTTCCAACGAAACCGAAATCCTCGATCTTGATCTGGTGCTCGACGAACCGGCGGATGGTGTGGTTGCCAACCTTCTCAACGTCGAGGGGCGCCCGCCGCTCAAACTGACCCTCGCCGGCAGCGGCCCGCTGAGCGCGCTCGACGTGAAGCTTGCGCTTGAGGCTGATGGTGTGCCCGCCTTCGGCGGCACGGCGCAGTTCCGCGGGCGCGACGAGGGTCTCGGCTTTTCCGCCCGTCTCGCCGGCTCCATCCGACGCCTTGTGCCGGTCCAGTTTCAGGATTTCTTCGGTGCGGGAACGCGCATCAACGTCAACGGCGTCTCGAAGAATGGCGGCGGGGTTCTGCTTGAGAATCTTCAGGTCTCCAGCGCATCCATGCGCATTGAGGCAGCAGCAGAAACCGGCAGCGACAACTTCCTGACCGCTCTCTCGCTGAGCGCCGGCGTGGCCAATCCGGCTGGCGAACGCGTGCTGCTTCCCGTCGCCGGCGGACAGACCTCGCTACAGTCGGCGAAGCTCGACATCACCTTTGGCGAAGCGGGTTCCGAACGCTGGAACGGCAAGCTCGAACTGGACGGGCTACAGACCGCCGAATTCGCCGCCGGGCGCACGGTCCTGACAATGGGCGGGCTTGCCCAAAACCTCAACGACCCGCTTTCACGCCGCGTCAGTTTCGAGATCGACGGCGGCCTCTCGCAGATCACCGCCAGGCAGGCAAAGATCGCCGAAGCGCTCGGTGATGCGCTGACGATTGCCGCTCGCGGCGACTGGCAGGCGGGGAACCCGGTCATGATCGAAAATGCCAGCGTTTCCGGAAACGGTCTCGAAACCGCCCTCACCGGCCAGATTGACGACTTCGCCTTCACCGGCGACATCAAGCTCAGCGCTTCCGACATCGCCCCCTTCTCCGGTCTTGCGGATCAGGCGCTCGGTGGCGCGGTCGACCTGACCGCAAGCGGTACGGTACGCCCCATCAGCGGCGCCTTCGATCTCAATCTCGACGGCACCGCAACCGATCTGCGCATCGAAAACGAGGCCGCGGGAAATCTTCTTGCCGGCACCACACGCATCGAGGGCGGGGTTGCCCGCGGCCCCGAAGGACTGACCGCCCGCAACCTGCGGCTCGCCAACGATCAGTTCAGCATGCGTGCCGACGGCACCTTCGCGTCTGGCGCCGCAAACTTCCGTTTCGACGCCGCGCTCGAGGATATGGCACTTCTTGCAAAGAATGCATCCGGCCCTCTGTCAGCCACGGGACGCGCCGAGGGTGGTGAGGGGCGCATCAACCTCACATTCAAGGCAGACGCGCCACGCGGCAGCCTTTCCGGCCGCGATCTCAGCGAGGCCACGCTGGGTTTCGACGGACAGCTCGAAGAGCAGGTTCTGACCGGCACGATAGACGGCAACGCCTTTCTCTCCGGTGAGCGTGTCGACCTTGCCGGGCGGCTCCTTCTCTCGCCCGAGCAACGGCAACTGACCGAACTCGCATTTCGGGCCGGCGGCGCGACCGCCAGCGGCAACATCATCCAGGATGTTCGGAAAGGCCTGATCGACGGCAGAATAGGCATCGATGCCGCCGACGTCTCGACCGCCGCGGCCCTGTTTCTGCGTGAGGCGACCGGCAGTGTGAAGGCCGATCTCTCCCTGTCACAGGTTGATGAACGTCAGATCGCCGACGTCAACGCCACCATTCGCGATCTGGAAATTGAACAGACGCGCGTTTCGAGCGCCACGGTTGCGGCCACCATTGAAGACCTCTTCGGCGTGCCCGCCGTCGTGGGCTCCATCAATGCGCAGGACATCAACGCCGGCGGCGTGGGCATCGCTCGGCTTGAAGCCACCGCCCGCCAGAATGAGGGTGCCACGGATTTCGAGGGCAAGGCCCTTCTCGACCAGGGCACACAGCTTGAAGCCCGGGGCGCGCTTGCGCCCGAGGGCAACGGTTATCGCGTCCGGCTCAACCGCCTCGGCCTCGAGCAGGGCGCGGTTCAGGCCCGGCTCGTGGAACCCACCTCCCTCCTGGTGGAGGGAAGCGCTTTTACACTCGATCCGCTGGCCATCGATGTCGCGGGCGGGCGCATCACCGCCGGCGGCCGTGTTGCCGACGTTCTCGATCTGGCCGTCAATCTTGAGCGGGTGCCGCTTGCCATCGCCAACACGATCCAGCCCGATCTCGACCTCGGTGGCACGCTTGACGGCAAGGCGGACATCAAGGGCACGCGCGACAGGCCGCTCGTGAATTTCGACATCGACGGACGCGGCATCACCTCCCCGGCCCTCGCGCAGGCGGGCCTCAGCACGCTAACGATAGACGCCACCGGAACGAGCGACGGCAACCGGCTGAACGTCGACACCAGCGTCACCAGCCCTGAAGGGTTGAACGCGGCTGCACGCGGCACGGTGCCCTTCGATGACGGCCAGCTCTCCATGGATGTGGCGCTGAACGCGTTCCCGCTGGCAGCCCTGAACCGGGTCGTGCGCGGCCAGGACCTTTCCGGTCAGGTGACCGGCAGCGCCCGCGTTACCGGCAGGCTCGCGGCACCGCAGGCAAGCTTCGACATGCGCGCAAGCGGCCTGCGGGCCGCGCCCCTGACCAGCGCGGGCCTCGGCCCGCTTCAGCTTGCCGCGAGCGGGCGCTATTCGGGCAATGCGGTACAGCTCGCCCGCCTGACCGCCGACGGCCCGTCCGGGCTGGGCATCGAGGCGAGCGGCACCATTCCGCTGTCCGGCGCAGGCCTTGGCGTAAACGTGGCGGGCACCGCACCGCTCTCAATCGCCAACCGCCTTCTCGCCGACCGCGGCACCCAGATTTCCGGCACGGCCTCCGCCAATATCCGTGTCTCCGGCGCAGTGGCCAACCCGGTCATCAACGGCACCATATCCACCGCCAATGCCTCCGCCGTCGATCCGCTCACCAATCTGCGCATCAGCGACGTACGTCTGGCAGCAGCCGTCAATGGCGATCGCATATCGATCACGGAAGGGTCGGCGGCGCTGGCAGCCGGCGGCAGGGTTTCGGTGTCGGGCACAATCTCGACCAATGCACAGGCAGGATTTCCCGCCGATCTCAGGATCGGTCTGGACAATGCCAGACACACCGACGGCGAAATGGTGACGGCGACCGTCAACGGCGCGCTCTCCATGACCGGCCCCCTCACCCGCGACCCGCTGCTTGCCGGCGAGGTCAACATCGAACGCGCCGAGATCATTGTGCCTGAAAGCCTTGGTGGCGGCGCTTCGGCGATCGACGTGCGTCATCTCAACCCACCGCCGGCTGTACAGCGGACACTGGAGCGCGCACGCGCCGACGACGGCACACCGATGCCCTCGGCGCGCCCGAGCGTCATGCGGCTCAACGTCAATGTAACGGCACCCGCACGCATCTTCGTACGCGGACGGGGCCTCGATGCCGAGCTCGGCGGCTCGGTCAGGCTGACGGGGCCGGTGACCAATATCCAGCCGGTCGGCGGGTTCAAGTTGATCCGTGGGCGTCTGTCCATCATCGGCCAGCGCATCACCTTCGACGAAGGCCAGGTGACCCTTGTGGGCGATCTCGATCCGCAGCTCGATTTCGTCGCCCGCTCGCGCGGCAACGACATCATCGTTTTCATCAATGTCAGGGGCCGTGTCTCCGACCTCAACATCACATTCTCCTCGCAGCCCGAACTGCCTGAGGACGAGGTTCTGGCGCGCCTTATCTTCAACCGCGGCATCGACGAGCTTTCCGCCGTGCAGATCGCCCAGCTTGCGGCGGCGGCGGCCGAGCTTGCCGGAGGATCCAACACCTCGCTCCTTGGCTCGCTGCGCAACGCCACCGGGCTGGACGATCTGGATGTCGTGACGGACAGCGAGGGCAACGCCGCCGTCCGCGCCGGACGCTATATCCAGGACAACATCTATTTGGGGGTCGAGGCAGGCGCGAAAGGCACGACACGCGGCACCATCAATCTCGACATCACCGAAGATCTGAAGGCCCGCGGTGCAGTCGGGTCCGACGGCAATTCAAGCCTCGGTATCTTCTTCGAAAAAGACTACTGATCCGCACAAAAGAAAGCCGGCCAGTGAAACTGGCCGGCAAACGGCGCGCTTGGTTCGGGTCGGGGGGATGGTGGGGGCGCGCCTTGAGCATGAACCCGCCCGGGCAACAAAGGTTCCAAACGAAGTTTCATTTTTCCAACTCCCGGCCTGGCGGGTATGCCGCAATCCAGCCTACAGCGCCGCGCGTCTTATAAGACGCGCAAAGGACGCTGTAACACTTTCAAATGATGCATGTTCATTGTCTTTCAAATGAATTCATTTGAAAGCGACATGCATTAACGCTGCCAGCCCTGCGCCCCGATCAGCGGCACGAAGGAGACCGGCGCCAGCGTCTCCGTTCGAAAAGAGTTCTCGCCTTCCCGGACAACACAATTAAGCTGTTGCGGACCGGACGCAGAACCGACCGGCATGACGAGCCGTCCGCCCGGTGCAAGCTGCACGCGCAGCGCCTCCGGCACACGCGGCCCCGCTGCCGCCACGACGATGGCGTCGAACGGCGCCTCTTCGGGCAGTCCCAGCGTTCCATCACCGACGACAATGCTGACATTGTCCAGATAGCCGGCGTCCGCCAGGCGCCTGCGCGCCGCGATTGCCAGCGAATCATGCCGTTCAACCGAGAACACATGGCCTGCAAGCCGGGAGAGAATCGCGGTCGAATACCCGGACCCCGTGCCCACTTCGAGCACCCGGCTTTGCGGCCCGAGATCGGCGACCTCCGTCATCAGGGCAACGATATAGGGCTGGGATATGGTTTGTCCGTCGCCGATGGGCAGAGCGCCGTCCTCATAGGCAAGTTCGGAGAGGTGCGCGGGCACGAACAGTTCGCGCGGCACTTCAGACATCGCATCGAGTACGGCTTCGGACGCAATGCCGCGCCGTCTCAGCACCGACAGCATTTCGCTGCGGCGGTTTTCGTTGATATGGGTATCGGTGTTGCTGCTCAAACCTGCCCGGCTTCAATCATGGAAACGTCGATGTCCCATAATGCCGCCAAACGGTCCTCAAGGTCCATCCTTGCGGCTATGACCTGATGCATAACGGCGCGCGGAACATGCATAGCTGGCTGTCTGGGACCCCGGAGCTTTCGCGCAAACGCTGATGAGAGAAGGTTTGGTGGGTGATACAGGGCTCGAACCTGTGACCCGCTGATTAAGAGTCAGCTGCTCTACCAACTGAGCTAATCACCCGACCGTTTCGTGCGGCAATCAGGTCGCCGTCAACCGAATGACCGGCTCCTTAAACGGTTTCGTGCGAGCATGCAAGACACTCTGACACGAGTTTGTCACTTATTGCTCAAATCAACAGCCTGCCCTCCGCCACGCGAACCGCATGCCCACCGATGCGGGCGGATTCGACTGCGCCCCCGCGGACATCGATTTCAAGGCGAATGCTGGAGGGACGCCCCATTTCAATGCCCTGTTCGATCAGCAGACCATGCGACCCGTCGACCGGGGCATCATGCTGCATGATCGCACCGGCAAAGGCGGCTGCCGCCGAGCCGGTGGCCGGATCCTCGGCGATCCCGTCGTCGGGGGCAAACATGCGCACATGAAATGCATGATCATGGTTCACCGTCTCCCGGCAATAGATATAAGGGGCGGCAGCCGGCCCCTCCAATTCAGGGAGAAGCGAGCGCCAGAGCGCTGCATCGATCCGGGCACGGCGCGCGACATCCAGATCGGCGACAGGCACGCACACATAGGGCACGCCGGCGCTCCAGGTGCTGATTGTGTGGTTCTCGAACCCGATTTCATGATGCCCGAGCCCGAGGGCGGCCGCCACCGCCTCCGGTTCGATCGGAATCGGCAAAGACACCGGAAGCCTGGGCAGATCGAACTCCGCATAGGCCGCGCTCTTCCCGACCGTCACCGCGCAACGCACCGCCCCCACCGCTTCTTCGAGCATCAGGATGGAGGTCTGAATGCCGTCGCCACCGGTGCCCGCCCGCTCCGCCAGCGCAATGGCGGTGCCGACTGTCGGATGTCCGGCAAAAGGCAGTTCCGTGCGGGGTGTGAAGATGCGCAGCCGGGCAGTGTGGTTGTCATTCTCCGCTGGCAGGACGAACACGGTCTCCGAGAGATTGAACTCTCCCGCGATCCGCTGCATGGCCGCATCGTCGAGGTCCTCTGCATCGAGCACGATGGCCAACGGATTTCCCGCCAGAGCCTCATCGGAAAAAACGTCGTAAATATAATAGTTTCGCCCAGTCATCTCGCCTCTCACAGAAATATGCACGCTATTCGCACAATACGGTCGATCCGGCATCGCTTTGCCATCTTTTGCCCACTTTCGTCATACCACGTCACCGCGAACGGGGCGCGCTGCAAACGACAGGCGGACCATGAAAGTGACCGATCATGAATCCGGCGGGGTCGCATCGGCGATCGCGCAAGGCCCCAGCGATAAAGCCAGGTCATCAAGAAAAAAACGCCACTGGCCCCTGCTGCTGACGGGTGCAGCCTTGTTTGCGGCCGGCCTCTGGTTCTTTGCAGGCGCCCGGTCAGGGCAGCCGGAAGCAGCCTATGCGAGCCAGCTCGTGGAACATGGCAATCTCGTCGCACGGGTCGCGACAACGGCTGTCCTGCGCCCACGTACGCAGATCGAGATTTCAAGCGAACTGAAAGGCACGGTTCAGTCCGTTCCCGTTCGACAAAATCAGCGCATCCGGCGCGGCGACATCCTCGCACAGCTCGATTCCACGGTTTTCGAATATGAGGTCGAACGCGGGGAAGCATTCGTGGAAACCGCACGGGCAAGCCTCTCCGATGCAGGGATCTCATTGAAGGAAGCCGAAAGGAAGCTCGCTCGCGCCAGGGCTCTCAGGGCAAAAAACGCGCTCAGTGAGCAGAAGCTGGAAGACGTGCAGGCCGAATATGATCGGGCGCGGAACCGCGTCGCCACTGCCAGGGCCGATCTTTCGGTCAAGCAGGTGGAACTCAGGCTCAAGCGCTTCAATCTCAGTCGAACGACGATCCGCTCGCCCATCGATGGCGTGGTGCTCTCGCGCAGTGCAGAACCGGGCAAAACGATGTTCGCCTCGTCCGACGACGGTGTGCTCTTCATCCTCGCCGAAGACCTGGAGCGGATGGAGCTGATCGCAAAAATCAACGAAGCCGATATCGGCGCGGTCGCTCAGGGGCAGGAGGCGAGTTTCACGGTCGACGCCTATCCCGACCGGACCTTCAGCGCGGAGATCCGCGATGTGTCCTTCGCCCACAAGAGCGATGACAATCTGGTTACCTATGAGGCCAATCTCGACGTTCGCAACAGCGACCTCAAGCTGCGCCCGGGCATGACCGCTTCCGTGTCGATAAAAACGGACGAAGCCGAAAACGCTCTCCTCATCCCTGCCAGCGCTTTGCGGTACAGGCCGCAGATCATTGAAGAGGAGCCGGTCCTGAAAGGGCCCGGAGGGTCACGGGACTCCGCCGTCGTTCACGTGCTTGAAAACGGCAAACCAAAGCCCGTGCAGGTGCGGCTCGGCGTGCGCAACTGGGAGAAGGTCGAGGTGCTCTCCGGCCTGTCGGAGGGCCAGAGCGTCGTCACCGGCGATCTGACCGGTGCGCACGCGCAATGAACGCGCCGGGCAAAACCGCGCCGCTTCTCGCATTCGAGAATGTGTGGCGCAGCTACGGCGGGGGCGACACACAGGTCCATGCACTCTCAGGCGTCAGTTTCGGGATTGAACGGGGAACATTCACCGCCGTAACCGGGCCCTCGGGCTCCGGGAAATCCACTGCCATGAACATTCTCGGCGCCCTCGATGTCCCGTCCCGCGGCAGCTACCGTTTCATGGGCTCGGATGCCGGTCGGCTCGACAGGGCCAGCAGGGCGGAACTGCGCAACCGGCATATCGGATTCGTGTTTCAGGGCTACAACCTCCTGCCCCGGATGACGGCATTCGAAAACGTCGAGCTTCCACTCATCTACCGTGGTCTTCCGGTCCCTGGTCGACGCGCCATGGCCGAAAACGCGCTGGAACAGGTCGGGCTCGAAGGACGCAGGCACCACACACCGGCCACCCTCTCCGGCGGTCAGCAGCAACGCGTCGCCATCGCCCGCGCACTGGTGTCGGAGCCGACCTTGCTCTTGGCCGACGAACCGACCGGCAATCTGGACACCGAGCGCAGCCACGAAATCATGGCGCTGCTGACGGCGCTCAACCGTGAACGCGGACTGACCATCGTCATGGTGACCCACGAGGCCGACATCGCAGCCTTTGCCAGCCGCCAGATCAGCTTTCGTGACGGACGCATCGCCGTCGACAGCGATGCCGGAGCGGTAGCCTGATGTTCCTGGAGTCTGTCCGTCTCGCGCTGCGCTCCATCGCCCGCAACAAGATGCGTTCACTCCTGACGCTTCTGGGTGTCATCATCGGCGTGGCGGCGGTGATCGCACTGCTAACCATCGGCGGCGGCGCCAGGGAGCAGATACGTGCCGAAATGGCCGGCCAGGGCAGTCGCCTGATTTTCGTCTTTGCCGGCATGGTTCGTGATCCCGCTTCGCCAGCCGAAATCGAGGTGCAGCCACTCACAAACGAGCACCTGATGAACCTGGACAAATCCATTGGCCAGCACGCCACCATTGCGGCCCAGGCCGAAACCCGGCTTCGCGTTTCCTATGGGGCGCGTGGTCTCTCGGCACAGATCCGGGGCGTGAGCGAATCCTATTTCACGCTGCGCGAATGGACGCTGAAGCGCGGTCGCCTGCTCTCTCCCCTCGAGGTGGCCAGCCATGCCGGAACCTGTGTGATCGGCAGCAAGGTGGCCAAGGCCCTTTTCGGCACAGAGAACCCCATCGGAGCCCGCATTCGCATCGGCCGCCCCCATTGCCGGGTCGTCGGTGAACTCGCACCAAGGGGCGCTTCATTCGCCGGGGAACAGGACACGCTCGCCCTCATTCCACTCGGTCTCTTTCAAACCCGGATCAGCGGCAGGAACGAGCTTGCCCAGATATTGATCAATGCTCCCAGCGAGGCAGCGGTCGCGCCGCTGAAAGTACGGGTTGCCGAAGAGATGCGCCGTCTCCGCCGGATCGCGCCGGGGCGCAACGACGACTTTCAGGTCGACGACATGGCCGAATATATGCGCCAGGCAGGCAGCATCATCGGCAATGTAACGGCCATACTCGGCGCCATCGCCGCCATCAGCCTGCTGGTGGGCGGCATCGGCATCATGAACATCATGCTGGTGTCGGTAACCGAGCGCACCCGTGAGATCGGCATCCGCATGGCGATCGGCGCACGCCAGCGCGACATTCTGGTTCAGTTCCTCACCGAGGCATCCGTGCTCTCGCTGATCGGCGGGCTTCTCGGCATCGGGCTCGGTCTTGCCATTGCGTGGGTCGTCACCACGTTCATGAATGTCAGCTTTGTGCCGAGCCTCACGGCGATCAGCGCAATCGCGGCCGTCTCCGTCATGATCGGCATCGTGTTCGGCTTTTTTCCTGCATTGCGCGGCGCGCGGCTCGACCCCATCGACGCCCTGCGGCATGAATGATCGCTGAATGCGCCGCCCGCCCGGTCAGGTCCCAGTCAGGTCCCAGTCAGGTCCCGGTCAGGTGATGTCGAGCTGAACCACCACCGGACAATGGTCGGACGCCTTCGGACGATCCCAGCCAACGCGCGGAAAGCGGGGTACGTCCTGTTCCGGTGGAAAGATCGTGCGCCAGGGCTGCCCCGAGCGGATAATATCCGGAACCGCACGGGGGTTTCGCTCCGCCAGCGCCTTCGAGGCAAGCAGATAGTCGAGCTGGCAAAGGTGACGTTCTTCCGGCCCGCGCGTGTGATAAAGCGTCCAGCGGTCCATCTCGGGGCGGCGTTCGACGAGATTCTGGCAGAAACCGCCGGCCGTCAGCGTGTTGACGCTCGAAAGCGGCTCCCGCACGGGCTCGAACCGGTAGCCCTCATGCGCTTCACCGGAAATGACGACGCGCTCGCGATAATCGTTCAGGTCACCGCAGATGACCCAGCGCTTCGCAGAAGCCCGCTCCGCTCCACCGAAGCGCTCCTCGATGATCCCCCGAACCGCCGCAGCCTCGGCCATTCGTACCGGCATGGAGGCCTCTCGCCCGTCCATGCCGTTGCGCGGCGGGCTCATGGCCTTGAAGTGCACGACGTAAAGCGTCATGGGCCGCCCACCGACCTTGATGTCGAGTTCCAGACAGTCCCGGCGGAAAATGCGGTCCTGTGGCTCGATCCCGAGTTCCGCCAGCGCTTCGTTGTGGAGGCCGAGATCGGCGAAGGTCAGATGCGCGTGGCTGGTCATGCGCTCAAATTCGATCGGCTGACCATGCGCGGTCTCTGGCCGCATCATCACCGCCACGTCAATGCCGCGTGAATCATTCCCGGAAGCGGAATATTTCTCACGGTAGCCATTGCCGATCATCTTGAAGAGGTAGCCGTATTCGAATGCCTTGAGCGCGGCGATATTGTCGACTTCCTGAAGGCACAGAATATCAGCGCGCGTCGCGGCGATGGCAAGCGCGGTCAATTGTCTGGCGTCGTCCGTCAGCGCAATGGCGCGCGCCTGTTCGAGCGCGCGATAGTGCGCCTCATCCTCGATCTCGTAGAGCGAAAGCGCGCGATCCCGATGCAAATCGTTGCGGAACCCGGAAAAATCGAACCGGTTCATCAGGTTTTCGACGTTGAAAGTGGCGAGCCGGAGCGACATGCCTGCACGTTTAAACGGTGCAGCGCGGATTTCAAGTCCGCGCCCTGGCCCGCACCGATCGCGCCCCTGCTCTTCGTCCCTGCTCCCTGGCTCAGAGGCCCGGCAAGGCCGCCATTCATCACAGGTTCATGGAGTTTATGCTTGCTTCTGATACTATAAGCATCTCTGACATTGCTTGAGCGAAGGAGATGAAGGGGCATTTTTGGGGGTCTGGAAATCAGGAGACCACTATGAAACACGGACTGACAAAAATAGCCTGTTCGGGCCTGCTCGCCCTGGGCTTCGTCTTCGTCGGCGCGCCGGCAAACGCCAATGCGGTTGGCATCGCCGGCGGCGCAGCCTCGAGTGCGGTAGAGCGTTCGGCGGTCGAAACACCTGTCGTACAGGTCGACAGGCGGGATCGCAGGAAATGGCGCCGCCA
Source organism: Nitratireductor lacus (assembly GCF_056431025.1). Lineage (NCBI taxonomy): Bacteria > Pseudomonadati > Pseudomonadota > Alphaproteobacteria > Hyphomicrobiales > Phyllobacteriaceae > Nitratireductor > Nitratireductor lacus. Next base: position 122,252 of record NZ_JBWKMB010000004.1, read on the forward strand.
TCACGACCGTCGGAAATGGCACCGTCATCGCCCGCGTGCGGGCTTCTACTTCGAGTTCGGCCGCCCCGCTCCCTATTACTACCGGCCCTACCACGTTCGCCCGCGCCCTGCCCGTCCCTATTATGGCCGGCCTGTGAGGCTGTCCCGTGCGCATGTGCGCTGGTGCTACAACCGCTATCGGTCGTATCGGGCGTTCGACAACACGTTCCAGCCCTATCACGGCCCGCGCAGGCCCTGCATCTCACCGTATATTCGGTAGGTAGCAGGCTGAATTACCGAGAATGGCGCGGCCCGTCCGCGCCATTTTTCATGGCCGGATCCCTGCACCGGAACAATTTGCAAAAACTGTTACGACAATCCGACTTTTAAGATGGAAAGACGCGACTAAAGTCCAGAGAATCTATCTGGAGTTGCATAAAATGCGTTCTTTGAAACTGGTCCTGATTGTCGCTCTTTGTCTGCTCGGCGCCCAGAGTGCGTCTGCCGGCCGTCTGGTTCTTTCGGCCGGGAACCGTGTCTGTCTGGACAGCTGGAACGAACGCCGCGCGATGCGGCGTCTCTTTCCCGGCCGCATGCAACTGACGCTGGGCGACATGCATCGCCGCCACTGGATAGAGCGTTGCCGCACGATGTACCGGCTTCACGACCGCGCCATTCCCTCATGGTCGCGCTGGCACGATCCGCATGGCCGCTTCGCAGGCTATTTCTACGGCTTCAACGATGTTTACGGCCCGGGACGGCCGCTCCTCAGGCCGCGGCATGGAACACGGTCGTTTTACTGGCGCTACCAGCCGAAACGCACCTACCAGCGGGCGATGCCGCGCGCCTATCCGGGCCACAATGCCCGTGCGGCACATCTTGCCTGGTGCAGCAAAAAATATCGCTCCTACCGGGCCGGCGACAACAGCTTTCAGCCCTACAAGGGACCGCGCAGGCGCTGCGTCTCGCCCTATGGGCGATAGAGCAATTCCAGGAAAAGCGGGAGCGCTCCAGAATGCCGCCCTCCGCGGGGAGCCATGACGCTCAACAGCGAAACAGCCCCCGATAGGCACGCGGTGTCATGCCGCGCAGTGCCTTGAACTGTCGGTTGAAATTGGCGAGCGAATGATAGCCCACCGCCTCGGCCACATGGCCGATCGGCTGATCTCCCGATGAAAGGCGCATGCAGGCCTCGCCGATGCGCAGCCGCATCACATAGTCGGAAATGCTGGTGCGCATGTGCCGGCGAAACAGGCGATGCAGGCCGGACGCGCTGAGCGCGGCGATCCCGGCCAGATCCCCATTGCTGAGACCTTCCGCATAGTGCGTGTGGATATGCAGCAATACCCGATCGATCCGCTCGCGGTCGGCACGGTCGAGATCGCGGGCGGCCACCGTACTTGCAAGAGGCTCGGCGTCCCCGTCCCCGGCCAAAAGCAGAAGAACCCTGACCAGCGCGAGAAACCGCTCGGCCAGTTCCGCCTCGAACAGGGATTCAATCATCGGCCGCGCCCGACGGGAAACCTGTGGCGAAAAGGCAAGCCCCGCCTCCGCGCGCGCCAGAAGCCCGGCAATGGGACGCAGTTCGGCAAACCCCTCCCCCAGTGCCTGCGCCCATTCATGACGAAACCACATGACCAGCGCCACATGTGGCTGCGCCGCGTCCGGCCTGGCGCGCGAGGCCCATGTGTGCGGCAGGTTCGCCCCCACCAGCACCAGATCGCCATCGCCGTATTCGCCAACATGGTCGCCGACAAAACGCTGCCCCTTCGAATTGAGCGTCAGCGTCAGCTCGTATTCGGGATGGTGATGCCATTCGAAGGGAATGCCATCGTCGAGCCGCCGGTTGAGCATGCTCCAGGATGCACCCGGCACGGTTGGCAATGTCTCAAGAAACGGCCTCATCGGGCGCTCCCTCGCCACAGAACGCCATAATTGTATCAATATCGGCCATGTCAGTACAACACCGCCATGTGTGGCGGCAGTATTCTGTTGCCAGCAATGCAGAATTCCTGGGAGGAAACCATGCAGGAAGCAGTCAAAAAACGCGACGCGCACCCTTCGACCAGCAAGATCGGCACGCAGCTAAAAGACATCGAGAAGACGCTGCCGCTGCGCGTTCTTTCATCCGAAGACTGGCAGCACTGGATCACCAAAGGCTACGTCATCGTGCGCCAGGCCGTGCCGCGGGAGAACGTCGAACGTCTGGTCGACCTGCTCTGGGCGTTTGACGAGAAAGACCCGAACGATCCTTCCACCTGGTACGCCCAGCAGCGCCGCGAGCACAAGATGAAGGAGCTCAACAACACCGGCATGCTGGAGATCTACAATCACCAGTATCTGTGGGACAACCGCATGGAACCACGGGTCTACGATGCCTTCGTGGACATCTGGGACCGGGAGGACCTTTGGGTGACCATCGACCGCGCCAATCTCAACGCGCCGAAGAAAAACCCGGGCAACCCCAACGGCTTCATCCACTGGGATGCAGACACATCGATCCGCCCGCTGCCCATCGGCGTTCAGGGCGTTTTGAGCCTGAAGAAGCAGGATGGCGATGTCGGCGGTTTCCAGTGCATTCCCGAGCTCTTCGAGCATTTTGAGGAATGGGTAAAGACCCAGCCCGCGGACCGCGACCCGATGCATCCGGACACGACCGGTTTCAAGATCACCAATATCGACATGGAAGCGGGCGATCTCCTGATTTTCAATTCGCTCCTGGCGCATGGCGTGCGGCCCAACCATTCGAAGGACCGGGTGAGAATGGCACAGTACATCTCCATGCACCCGGCCGAATACGAGAACGAGGAAGAACGCCAGGAACGCATCCGCCTGTGGCGCGAACTGGATCACCCCAAACGAGACGCCTTTCCCGGCGACCCGCGCGAATGGGAAAAGAAGAACGCGAAGACGGCCGAGCTTACGGAGCTGGGAAGAAGACTTTTGGGCCTCGAACCGTGGCGAACCGGCGCCTGATCGCACAACTTGATCGTCATTCCATGCCGTCACTCTCCTGTCAGTGCTCGAACGCCCGGCGGGAGAGGACTGATGTCCAGGCCTTTCGATAATTCCACCACACCTGTCTTCATGTCGACCAGGCAGACGAAGACCGGCCGGTATGCATCAGTCAGGCTAGGGCCAGCGACCACTGCTACCCCGTATTTCGTAAATCCACCATCGTCAGGCAGAACCAGAGGGGCTGTCCAGGTCATGCGTGCCGCTTCAAGGCAACGTGAAGCCACGTCCATTTGCTTCTCGATCAGACCAGAGGCATCTTCCGCCCACACACAAGAGGAGGAATATAAAAATAAAGAAAGCGCATATAATGAGTATTTATTCAAAATAATATCCAACATAAATCTGAATAATACATCGTAACACGCGATCCATAAAGTAAACTTTTTTAAATTATTTATAATTCATAATTTTAAATCAAGCACTCAAATGGAAAACATGACGCGAGAAATCTCTGCAGGATAGAGCGCTTGCGAGCCTTTGAAGTGGCAGGCAGCAGAATGACCTCGCTACCCGCTTCAAAGTTCAATCAAACGCCACCCCGATCTCCGTCAGGCTCCGCCAGCGGATCACCGCCGGGCGCACACGGTCGCTGCCTTCGATCTCGACATAGACCTCGTCGGGAATGGCACAGATATCACCAAAGCGGATGCGGGCACCGTCTTCATTCAGGTCGAGAACAACCCCAGGAAGCATGCAGCTTCCATTATTCCAGAAAAGCCTGGCGCGGCGTTCGACATCCTCACGTGCACGCTCGCGCCGCTCGGTGGGAACCGGGTTTTCGGGACCTGTGCGCTTTTCCATATCCGACATCATCCTGGCCTCCTCAAGGGCAACCTTCCCATGAGGTCTACGTAGCTAAAAACGTGCCAGAAACCTGTTTCATCCCGGAACAGGTTCTAGATCGCCCATGCGCAAAGAAAAAGGCCGCGGGCGATGCCGCGGCCTTCTGTCTGAGACTTTGGAAAAGATCAGTTCTTTTCCTTGTCCACCAGCTTGTTCTTGGAGATCCACGGCATCATGCCGCGCAGCTTCTCGCCGACTTCCTCGATTGGATGCTCGTCGTTCAGGCGACGGGTCGCCTTGAAGCGGGCCGCACCTGCGTGCCACTCCTGCATCCATTCGGTGGTGAAACGGCCGGACTGGATGTCGTGCAGAACGCGCTTCATCTCTGCCTTGGTCTCTGACGTGATGATGCGCGGGCCCGTGACATACTCGCCCCACTCTGCGGTGTTGGAGATCGAGTAGTTCATGTTGGCAATGCCGCCCTCATAGATGAGGTCGACGATCAGCTTCACTTCGTGCAGGCACTCGAAATAGGCCATTTCGGGAGCGTAACCGCCCTCGACCAGCGTCTCGAAGCCGGCACGGATGAGCTCGACCAGGCCGCCGCACAGAACGACCTGCTCACCGAACAGATCCGTCTCGCACTCTTCGCGGAACGTGGTCTCGATGATGCCCGAACGGCCGCCGCCAACGCCGCAGGCGTAGGAAAGGCCAAGGTCCAGCGCATTGCCGGAAGCGTCCTGGTGAACGGCAACCAGGCACGGCACGCCGCCGCCCTTCTCATATTCGCCGCGCACCGTGTGGCCCGGGCCCTTCGGCGCAACCATCAGCACGTCGACGGTCTTCTTCGGCTCGATCAGGCCGAAATGCACGTTGAGGCCGTGCGCGAAGGCAATGGCCGCACCGTCGCGGATGTTCGGCGCGATCTCGGAGTTGTAGATGCCGGCCTGCAGCTCGTCGGGCGTGGCCATCATCATCAGGTCGGCCCATGCAGCAGCCTCGGCCACCGACATCACCTTGAGGCCATCGGCCTCGACCTTCTTGGCGGTTGCAGACCCCGGACGCAGCGCCACGGCAATTTCCTTGGCGCCGGAATCCTTCAGGTTCAGCGCGTGCGCGCGACCCTGGCTGCCATAACCGATAATGGCGACCTTCTTGCTCTTGATGAGATTGAGATCGGCATCGCGATCATAATACACCCGCATACTCAGTTCCTTTCCTGATCCAACTCGCTGTTGTCCGTTTTCGACCGCCTAGACCCTGTCCCGGCCTGTCGTCTCTTCTTTTCGCACTCCGAAGAGAACGAAAAACTGGTCCACCGCCTCCTCTGCGAGCGCGGCGTAATTCTCCGGCCGGCGCACGCCAGATTCGCCCAGAAGCATGCGAACATGAAGGTCGCGCACGATCAGGCCATAAAATGTGTGATAGGCGGCGTCACGGTCGCCATAGGCGATCAGTCCGCGCTGCCGGCCCGCCTCCAGAAGCGCCCCCGCGCGCTTGTCGATGCCATGCCGCCCCCGCTCGATGAGAAGCGCGCCCAGCCGGCTTCCTTCCCGGCTCGCCTGCCCGATGGCCAATCGGTTGAGCGCCAGCGATACATCGCCTCCCAGAACCTGCAGAAGGTCATTGGCAAAATCCACCAGATGCGTGCGAAAGCGGCCATGGTCGAGCTTCTCGCTACCGTCGATCCGGGCGCGCACCTTGCTCGCCTGATGGGCGATCATCGCGGCCAGAAGCCCGTCGCGGTCGCCGAACCATTTGTACAGGCTCTCCTTGGAGCAATTGGCCGCCCGCGCCAGTCCGGCCGTCGTGAGCGCCCGCTCTCCGCCCTCCACTAGGAGCCCGAGCGCCTTGTCCAGAACCGCACGCTGACGCGGCGTGAAGTCATCCTGCATTTCCGGCATCTGGCGCACGAAGATTTCTGTTCCCGCTCTCGTATCGTACCGTACGGTACGGTTCTGTCACACGATCCGCAGGATTGCAAGCCGGTTCGTGGGCAACATCGCCGCACTTCGGGAAAATGCGCTGGAATGAAACATCGAGCCCCGCGTTGAGTTGGTGCGGGGGCACAGGATCGTTTCTATTCGGGGTACCAGGTGGCGGGCATCAACGCCCGCACTGCCGCATCTGCTGACCATACTGATTGGCCATGCCAGCCGCCTTGCGGGCGGATTTCTGCATCTGCGGATTGTTGCGCCAGACACCGCGCCGATAGCCCGCATGCCCGGCATAGTAGTTGAGATAAAGCCCATAGGCGTCATTGAGCGCCACGCCATTGGTGCGGTTGCTGGTCTGGTGGTACCAGCCCACAAAATCCACCGCATCGGCGAAGCTCGTGCGCCGCGCCATCACGTTTCCGGTTTCGCGCTTGTAGCGCTGCCACGTGCCGTCGAGCGCCTGCGAATAGCCATAGGCGCTGGAAGCGCGCTTCCACGGGATGAAGCCGAGCAGCTTGCGGCGTGGCGGGCGCGCATCGGCATCGAAGCCGGATTCGATCCGGATCGTGGCCATCAGCACCTCCGCCGGCACGCCATATTTGCGCTCGGCGCGCCGGGCCTCCGTATACCAGCCGCCGAAAAAGCCCTGCTTCTGGTCGAAGACGGAACAGACATTGTTGATGCTGCGCGGCGTCGAGGCACAGCCTGCCAACGCCAGCGCGAGCAGCACGGTCACTGCAACGATACGCATGGAACACCTCAAAACCCGCCCCATGCATAGATCAGGGAATCCTAAGAATCCCTGTCCATGCGCGTTAACGGTCTGGGCAATGCCGTGACCATTTGAGGGCAAATTGGAGGTGGATCAGCCCTCGCAGGCGCGGATGAAGCGGCGCACGGTTTCGGCCATGCCGTATTCCAGAGCATCGGCGGTGAGCCCGTGGCCGATGGAAACCTCGCAGAGTTCCGGCATGCGGCGCGCCAGGGCTGGAAGGTTCGCCACCGTCAGATCATGACCGGCATTGATCCCAAGCCCGTGCGCGGCAGCGGCGTCCGCCGTTTTGCCGAGCTTTTCCAACTCCATGTCAGCTTTTCCGGAATCATCATGGCAACCGCCATAAGGGCCAGTGTAGAGCTCGATCCGGTCCGCCCCGAGTGCCGCCGCCGCCGGCACCTGATCGGGATCGGGGTCTGCGAAAAGCGAAACGCGAAAGCCCTGCTTCTTAAGCCGCGCGATGATTGGCTTCAGGAAATCGCCCTGCCCGGCAAAGTCCCAGCCATGGTCGGAGGTAGCCTGCGCCGGATCGTCCGGCACCAGTGTCACCTGTTCGGGCTGGTGCTCTTCCACGAGCGCCAGGAACTCCTCGGTGGGAAAGCCCTCGATGTTGAATTCGCGGTCGGGGAACTCGTCATCAAGCAGCGCGCGGATTTCCGGCAGATCGGAAAAGCGGATATGGCGCTGGTCGGGGCGCGGATGCACGGTGAGCCCGCAGGCCCCCGCCTCAAGCGCGATGCGGCCAAGCCCGGTCACGCTCGGCCATGGCAGATCGCGCCGGTTGCGCAGCATGGCGACGGCGTTGAGATTGACGGAGAGTTTTGCCGGCATTGTTGCGTCCCGCTTTTCTGTTGCGCTCGATGCGTTACCATCGCTCCATATCGCGTTCAGGACGGAACGGACAGGCCCAGATCGCGTTGTCGAGAAAGGCAAGCTGGAAAGCCGGCAGGAGCAGACCATGACCGTCAACGACAATCCCCCAAATGTGCGGCGCATAGAAACCAGCCGCGACGACGCCTATGCCTTCGAGATCGTCGGCCACATCACGGCGGCCGACATGGAAAACCTCTACGGCCTGCTCGAGGGCGCCTACGAAGTGCATGACAGGATCGACGTGCTTGTCATCATCCACGACTATGAAGGTTTCGACTGGCAGGCCGCCTTCAAGGAACAGACGATGATCGGCAAGACCAACGCGCTAAGGCATATCCGCAAATATGCGGTGGCTGGCGGACCGACCTGGATGGGCACGACCATCGCCTTCTTCCGTCCGTTCTTCTCGATGGAGATGGAGTATTTTCCCTATGAGAAGGTGGAAGAGGCGTGGAAGTGGCTGGGCGCGGAACCCATAGACACGGCTTGACCGGCCTACCCTGAATGGCTCGCCGGGCAGAGGCTTCACCACGCAAAGGTGATTGGTCTGTGAGGATGAGCCATGCTGACATGCAGGCTACCGCGCAGCGCCCTTTGTGCCTCCGAATGGACGCACGGCGCTCCAGAGCAATTCCAGGAAAAGTGGAAGCGCTCCAGATGGGCATACATCCGGGAGTTCCATACGTCACGGTAAAGGTCATGCGACTTGCAGTTCCCGCCATCGCCGTCGCTTTTCTCGCCCTCCTTGCCAATGGAGCCATGGCGGATCCTGCACGATGGAAAAGCGAGGGCTGGAAGACCGATTTTTCGCGGATGTCGGTCGAGTATGAGGAAATTCGCTCAGGTGGCCCGCCACGCGACGGCATCCCGTCCATCGACAACCCCCGTTTTAGCCCGGCGTCGAGCCTGACCGATCTCGCGGACCGTGAACCGGTGATCCAGCTCGTCATCAACGATACCGCACGAGCCTACCCGCTGCGGGTCCTCACCTGGCACGAGATCGTCAATGATGAAATCGAGGGCCGGCCCGTCGCCGTGACATATTGCCCGCTATGCAACGCTTCCATCGTTTTCGACCGCCGGCTGGAAGGCCGCGTCCTGGAGTTCGGCACCACGGGGAAACTCAGAAACTCCGATCTCGTCATGTATGATCGTGAGACCGAAAGCTGGTGGCAGCAGTTTACCGGAACAGCCATCGCCGGTGAACTGGAAGGACAGAAGCTCTCCCTCATACCGTCACGCATTGTGTCTTTCGCCGCGTTCCGGCAGGCACACCCTGCTGGCGCGGTTCTTGTTCCGGGCGATCCCGCCTTCCGGGACTACGGACGCAACCCCTATCGCGGCTATGACAGTTCTGCGGCTCCGTTCCTCTATTCAGGGGAGATGCCGGAAAACATTCCAGCCATGGCGCGGGTGGTGGTTATACGCACACCCGAGAACCCGGTCATTGTGAGCCTTGAAAGCGTAAGGCGGAACGGTTTCTCACAGGACGGATACAGCATTGTCTACATAGAGGGTGTGGCCTCCGCGCTCGATACCGGCGACATCGCACAGGGGCGTGAGGTGGGCACGGTGCGTGTGACGCATGACGGCAGGGATGTCGCCCATGACATCACCTTCGCGTTTGTCGCCCACGCCTTTCACCCGGACGTACCGATCATCGACTGAGGCCCGAGAGAGGCCCGGCGCACCCTTCTACCGCACGATGGTCAGGCGCTCGGAGGCGCGGGTGATCGCCGTGTAGAGCCAGCGCTGACGCGTGTCGCGAAAGGCGTAGCTCTCGTCGAACAGCACCACCTCATCCCACTGCGAACCCTGCGCCTTGTGAACGGTCAGCGCATACCCATAGTCAAAATCGTCGAACCGCTTCTTCGTTTGCCAGGGAATGTCTGCGCCCGGATCCTCGAAGGCCGCCTTGAGGAGCTTGATTTTGGCGACACCGCGATCGGGATCGTCTTCCTCGGGCGAGACCAGAAGGTTGATGCCGGGTTTTACCGTCTCCTTGGAAGAGGTCATCACCTTCCAGAGCGACCCGTTCAGCAGGCCCTTGGCCGGATCGTTGCGCAGACAGACCAGCTTGTCGCCGGCCTGCGGGTACTCGGCATTGAACCCCTTCAGCTCACGCAGGCGCTGGTTGTAGCGCCGGCGGGTGCGGTTGGTGCCGACAAGCACCTGATCGGCCGACAGCACGAGGTCCTGATCGACTTCGGCCTTGGAAATAACCCTGGCCGCGCCGTAATCGCCATGGGAAATCTCGCGTCCCTCGCGCACGTCGAGTGCAAGCTGGATAATGGGATTGTCGCGTGCCTGACGGTGGATTTCCGTCAAAAGGTGATCCGGTTCGTGCTCGGTGAAGAACCCTCCGCCCGAGATCGGCGGAAGCTGGCCGGGATCGCCCAGAACCAGGATCGGCGTTCCGAACGACATCAGATCGCGGCCAAGCGCCTCATCCACCATCGAACACTCGTCGATGATCACCATGGCCGCCTTGGCAATGGGGCTCTGGCGGTTGAGCGAGAACGTCGGCGAAATGGACGTGCGGCCCGTCACCTCGTCCTCCACCTCCTCCTCGCCGCGCGGGCGATAGATCAGCGAATGGATGGTGCGCGCATTGGTGGCCCCGCGCGAGCGCAGTACCTGGGCCGCCTTGCCGGTGAAAGCGGCAAACTGGACATCGCCATCCACATGCTCGGCGAAATAGCGCGCCAGCGTGGTCTTGCCCGTTCCGGCATAGCCGAACAGACGGAAAATCTGGCTCTGACCGGCCTTAAGCCAGCTTGCCACGGCGTTCAGCGCCGCATCCTGTTGCGGGGAGAATTCCATCCAGCCCAGAAAGCAGATTCGCCACCGTCTGAACAGGCCGCAACGCTCTATTGATACGGTGCCAGGTTTCGGCCGGGCCAGGTGGTGACAGGGGGCTCGGGCATGACGTCTTCATCCAGATGACTCGTGACATAGAAGACATCGTGCCAGAGCTCGTCATCCCCACCGTCATTCAGAACCCGAAGCATCACGAGATAGCGTTTGCGGGCCCTCACCCCGCAGACAGGGGGCGAACGCAGACTGTATCGCCTGCGCCAGCGCTGGACCCGCTCGCGCACGACATAATAGCCGTTGCCGGCCGGGTCCTCGAAATCCGCCTCGATGATCATGCCATGCCGCAGCGGTCGAATTTCCCTCACTGAAAGATCGTAGTGAATCTCCGCCGTATTGTGATCGACGGTAAATCCACCGCCCACGACATCGAGCAGAGGCCTCTTGTCGGGCGGTTCATGGGTTATCCAGCCGATGGCAAACAGAAGGAGAGAGAGAGCGAATACGGACAGGAACAGCCGCCACGTCACCGTGGCTTCATCGAGCTTTGCCATCCGACCACTCCGCCACGCTGCGTGGAGAAATAAAGTAGCCGGCTAATTAGAATTATGCAAGTTGACGGTCCGGTGCGGCCAGTCCGGTTTCGTTACCAGCCGCTTCCGTTGCCTGCCGGTTCGTTGTCTCGGATTCGATCTAGCGCAGCATTGGCCAAAGCGTTGCGGCCAGCGCCACACCCATGGCGATATTGAACCATTTGAGGCGGACGGGATCAGCCAGAAAACCGCGCAGCGCGACGCCAAAGCCGGCCCAGACGGAAACGCTTGGAAAATTGACGATCACAAAGGCGAGCGCCACCAGAAGAACGGTGAGAAATGGTGCAGCCGGATCCGTGTAGACCGCCATCGCGGTCAACGCCATGACCCAGGCTTTCGGGTTGACCCACTGAAAGGCGGCAGCTTCCAGAAACGTCATCGGCTCGGACTTGCTGTCGCCCCCCTGACTGAGTGCCCGCGACATGGCGATGCGCCACGCAAGATAGAGCAGGTAAGCGCCACCGGCGACTTTCAGAACCATATGAAGAGCCGGCAAGGCCGTAAGCACCGCGCCGAGGCCGAAGCCAACAGCCAGAAGCAGCGAGGCAAAACCCCCGGCAATTCCAAACATGTGCGGAATGGTGCGCCGAAAGCCGAAGTTTACGCCGGAAGCCAGCAGCATGAAATTGTTGGGCCCCGGCGTGACCGAGGAAACGAAAGAAAAAATCAGCAAGGCAAAGAAGACGTCGGGCGACATCCGTTTGCTCCCAGGCAGGAATCCGACAGAGGGTTTGAATGTCAGTATTATTGACCCGGTTTGCGGCGCAGGCCATTTGAAACTTGTCACCCTGCGCCGAAAAATTGTCCCTTCCCGCAGCCGGGAGACCTCTACATGCCCTCCGGACCGCGGTTCATCGCTGCAACGCCGGTACGGCAGACCTCGACAAGGCCAAGCGGCTTCATGATGGCGATGAACTGCTCGATCTTGGAAACGCGCCCCGTGATCTCGAAAATGAAGTGCTCCGTATTGGCGTCGATCACCTGTGCGCGGAAGGCATCGGCGAGACGGAGCGCCTCTACACGGTCGTCGCCCTGTCCCCTCACCTTCACCAGCGCGAGTTCGCGTTCCATCGGCCGGTCATGGCCACGTTCGTCGGCAACGACTGAAAGATCGATCACCCGGTGAACGGGCACGATACGCTCAAGCTGATGCTTGATCTGTTCGAGAACGTGGCCCGTACCGCGCGTCACGATGGTGATGCGCGAGAGATGCCGCTCGTGCTCCGTCTCAGAAACGGTCAGGCTGTCGATGTTGTAGCCCCGGCCGGAAAACAGGCCGATGACGCGGGCAAGAACGCCCGGTTCGTTGTCTACCAGAACCGCCAGCGTGTGCGTTTCGGCGGCTTCGGTCTCCTTGGTGATGAAATAGGCAGAGCCGGTGGGTTGTAGCTGCGCGTTCATTGCATGAATCTCTTTTGCAAAACCATCTTGTAACTGACTGGAAACAAAGCGCCTTGCCGTCCCGACAAGGCGTCCCTGCCCCGTCAGACCAGTTGCCGGCCCTTTTCGTCGATCGCGTTGGCGACCGCCTCGTCGCTGGCCTCGTCGGGAAGCAGCATCTCGTTGTGTGCCTTGCCGGACGGGATCATCGGGAAGCAGTTGGCAAGTGCGGCAACACGGCAGTCGAAGATCACCGGCTTGTCCACCTCGATCATCTCGCGGATGGCATCGTCCAGCGCCGCCGGCTTGTCGCACATGATGCCGTGGCAGCCATAGGCTTCGGCCAGCTTGACGAAATCGGGCATCGCCTCGGTGTAGGAGTGCGACAGGCGGTTGCCGTGCAGAAGCTGCTGCCACTGACGCACCATGCCCATATACTGGTTGTTCAGGATGAAGATCTTGATCGGCGCGTTGTGCTGCACCGCCGCGCTCATCTCCTGAATGGTCATCTGCACCGAGGCATCGCCGGCAATATCGATCACCAGCGCATCGGGATGCGCGATCTGAACGCCCAGCGCCGCCGGGAGACCATACCCCATCGTGCCCAGACCACCCGACGTCATCCAGCGATTGGGGGCTTCGAAGCCGAAATGCTGGGCGGCCCACATCTGGTGCTGACCGACTTCGGTCGTGACATAGACGTCGCGGTCCCTGGTCAGTTCGTAGAGCCGCTGGATCGCGTATTGCGGCATGATCACGTCCTCGTTCGGCCTGTAGGCCAGAGAATCGCGCGCCCGCCAGATATCGATCTGCGTCCACCATGGCTTGAGCGCAGCCTTGTCGGCCTTGGCCGTCGCGCGCCACAGACGCACCAGATCCTCGAGAATCCGGCCGGCGTCACCGATGATCGGCACGTCGACGCGGACATTCTTGTTGATCGAGGACGGGTCGATGTCGATGTGAATCTTGCGTGAGTTGGGCGAGAAAGCGTCGAGGCGCCCCGTGATGCGGTCGTCGAAACGCGCGCCGATACACAGCATCACGTCGCAGTCATGCATCGCCATATTGGCTTCATAGGTGCCGTGCATGCCCAGCATGCCGAGCCAGTTGTCGCCGGAAGCCGGATAAGCGCCCAGCCCCATCAGCGTCGAGGTGATCGGAAAGCCGGTCAGTTCCACCAGTTCGCGCAGGAGATGGCTCGCCTCGGGGCCGGCATTGATCACGCCGCCACCCGAATAGATCACCGGCTTTTTGGCATGTGCCATCAGTTCGATCGCCGCCTTGATCTGGTTGATATCGCCCTGCTCCTGCGGATTATAGCTGGTGCGTGGCGCCGTCTGCGGCGGCGTGTACGTTCCCTTGGCGAACTGAATGTCCTTGGGAATGTCCACAACGACAGGGCCGGGACGCCCCGTGGTCGCCACATGAAAGGCTTCGTGGATGATCGCCGCAAGCTGGTTCACGTCCTTCACCAGCCAGTTGTGCTTGGTGCACGGGCGGGTGATGCCGACCGTATCGCACTCCTGGAAAGCATCGGAACCGATCAGCGCCGTCGGCACCTGACCGCTGATGCAGACAAGCGGAATGGAATCCATCAGGGCGTCCTGCAGCGGCGTTACCGCGTTGGTGGCGCCCGGCCCCGAGGTCACCAGCATGACGCCGGCCTTGCCGGTGGCGCGCGCATAGCCTTCGGCCGCGTGGCCGGCCCCCTGCTCATGACGCACGAGAATGTGCCGGACCTCTTCCTGCTGGAAGAGCTCATCATAGATGGGAAGCACCGCGCCGCCCGGATATCCGAAAATATTCTCGACCCCGTTATCCCTGAGCGCCTGCACGACGATTTCAGCCCCCGTCATCTCGTGATGGGCGGATGCATCCGCTGCTGGCTCCGACACTGCCTTGTTCATCTTGGTCTTTCCGTTCTGTCTGCCGGCCCATTCTGTCAACCGGCGAAGTTGGTTTAGCCGCCCGCTGCCCCCAAGGAAACACCGGGCCAATAAAAAAGGCCCCCGAAGGAGCCTGTGTTTCGCGCATGGGAGCTTTCGCCAGACGGCTACGCCGCCTTGCCCATGCGCGTTCCTACGATAAGAATGTTTCCTGTCATCATGGCTGCGCACAATAAGGTTGCTTGGTCGCCCCGTCAACCGGCTTGAGCAGACCAGTTGAATGGTCCTGTTTACCCCGCCTCAACCATCCGCAAACACAGGGTCTTAACCTTGTACGGCTATGGTTGGGGATTAGGGATAACGGGGTGGCATGATGTTTGTCGAAGGTGGAACAACGCAAGGCGAAACCACGTCGCAGGAACGACGCGCAGCCGATCAGCCGCGCAGGCGCCTGCTCGGCCATGTGGTTCACTGCGATGGCGCCCGCGCCACCATTGCCGCCGATACCGAGATCGACGAGCCCGGCCAGTCAAACCACTGGACCGTCGGCAAGATGATTTCCATCAACATGGGCGCGACCCGCACCGTCGGCCTCGTCTATGCCGTCGAACGGCCGCAACACCGCTGGCGCGACGGCGAGGCCAACCCCATCGCAATCTCCGTTGAACTGGTCGGAGAAGTCCGCGACCGCGGCGCCGAACCGGTTTTCGATCGGGGCATCACCGAATACCCGCACATTGGCGCGCCCGCCCACCGCATCCGCTCACGCGACCTGCAGGCGGTCTACGACCTTGCCGGACGCCAGCAGGCGGTCATTGGCAAGCTGTCGCAGGATGAAGCCATTGACGCCTGCATCGCCGTTGACGATACGCTCAACCGCCACTTCGCGGTGGTTGGCACCACAGGCGTCGGCAAATCCTCCGCCGTCTCGCTTCTGCTGCGCAAGACCATTGCCTCCCGGCCGGATCTGCGCGTGCTGATCCTCGATCCGCACAACGAATTCGCCTCGGCTCTGCCAGAACACGCCGTTCGGGTCGACACGCACACGCTTGACCTCCCGTTCTGGCTGTTTCGCCTCGAGGAACTGGTCGAAGTTCTGTTCCGGGGCCGCGAACCCATCGCCGAAGAAGTGGAACTCCTCCGCGACCTCATTCCCAATGCCAAGCATCATTACCGCAATCCCGGCACCACGGCTGCTCTGCGGCGCAGCAATGATAGCGGCGGCCTGACAGCCGATACACCTGTTCCCTACCGGATGGCCGATGTCCTAAAAGAAATAGACGAACGGATCGGCCTGCTCGAAAACAAGGTGGAGCGACCGCTCTACCGCAGCCTCAAGGTGCGCATCGAAGCCGCCATCAGCGATCCCCGCTACCGCTTCATGTTTGCGGCGCGCGTCATCGAAGACACCATCCATGAGACGATCGGCAGGCTCTTCCGTGTTCCCAGCCACGGCAAGACTGTGACCTGCTTTGAGATGGCGGGCATGCCACCGGAAGTGGTCAACTCTGTCTGTTCGGTCATGGCGCGTCTCGCCTTCGATCTGGCTCTATGGAGTGAAGGCAAGCTCAATCTTCTGGTCGTGTGCGAAGAGGCTCACCGCTACATGCCGGCCGACCCACGGCTCGGCTTTGCGCCCACCCGGCATGCGCTGGCGCGCATCGCCAAGGAAGGCCGCAAATATGGCTGCTATCTCGGCGTGATAACCCAGCGCCCCGGCGAGCTTGACCCGACGGTGCTTTCACAGTGCTCGACAGTGTTCGCCATGCGGCTTGCCAACGATCAGGATCAGGCGATCATTCGTTCGGCAATTGCGGATTCGTCCGCCTCCATGCTTTCCTTCCTGTCTGCCATGGGCCGGCGCGAGGCCATCGCATTTGGCGAAGGCGTGGCAACCACCATGCGCATGAAGTTCGAAACCCTGCCGCCACACGCCCTGCCGGGCGTCCGTGACACCGAAAAGCAGAAGGTCTCGAACCCCGAGGAGATCGACCGGGAAGTGGACCTCGCCTCGATCGTCAGTCGCCTGCGCGACACCGGGCGCACGGTGCGCGCCCAGGTGGAGACGGCTCCCGATATCGGCGCCCCGGTCCCCGCCGGCATACAGGCTGGCGACCAGGGATATGCCCCACAGCTGCTCGAGACCGCGGCGCATTGGCGGCCAGCCCCATCCGCACCCCCGTCCCACGAGGCACCCGGCGTCAGCCGCTATGCAGGCGCGACGCCCCACCCACGGGGTAAATTCGGAACCCGCTGACGGGCGCGCATCCCTCTCCATTCCGAACGCCAGCCAGTGAGGCCATATCGCTGCCCCCATCTCGCAGCGGTTCGCCCACAGGCACGCGCAAGCGCGGGCCAAGGGAGGCTGGCACCGCGAAACCCGTTGAAGAAATGAGCGGCCGCCGATCAGGCGCAGACGCGATTGCGTCCCAGACGTTTGGCCTCGTAGAGCATCTTGTCGGCTCGGCGATAGAACTCTTCGGCCGACTCGCGACCGTTCCAGATCGACAGGCCGACGCTGATGGTGACCCGGATGTTCACGTTCGAGGACTCGATCGTTAACGCGCCGACCGCACGGCGAATGCGTTCAGCCAGCTTCACCAGCGATTCATTGTTCATGTTCGGAGCAACGATGGCAAACTCCTCGCCCCCCATGCGTGCCACCACGTCGTGATAGCGCGTCAGATCCTTCAGGCACCGCGCCACCGCGCGAAGCACCTCATCGCCCACATCGTGACCATGTGTGTCGTTGACCTGCTTGAAGTGATCGAGATCGAGCACCATCAGGCCGACCGGCTTTTCGATGCGGCGGAACTCCTGGAGATATTCACGCAGTGCATCATCGAAAAACCGGCGGTTCTGCATTCCCGTGAGGCTATCGGTGAGCGCGGCATGCTGGAGGGATTCGGATCGTGCACTCAGCGTCTCCGTCATCGCCCGCAGCTTCCCCTCCTCCTGCACCTGGGTACGGATCAGCGGATAGATGAAGAAGATGCCGAAGATCGTGGCCGTGGCGAGGAGCACACCGGTGATGAACAGGATCTGGATGAAACTTCCGAGATCCTGGGGGACAGGAAAATTGGTGATATCCGAACGCAGCAGCCAATAGGCATAGGCAAGCATCCCTCCCGCTCCGAGAACGAGCGAAATGAATACAAAAAACGCCGACTCCGCTTTGTGGAAACGCATGCTGGCCCCGAACGACACCCTTTCTGCCGTTCTCGCACAGTCTCACTTACGCAAGGTTAATCTCCACAGGTAGAACTGACAGACTTTGGGCTATTCCAGATTGCTTCTAATAAACTTGAGAAGTTCATCGGCAGATCCTGTTTGCGACCTGATCGGAAGCCTTAGCCATTCATCATCGAGCTGATGCCGAAACCAGGTTGCCTGCCGCTTGGAATAGCGCCGCGTGGCCGTTTTTGCCCGCATGATGGCGTCTTCCAGAGAACACTCGCTTCGCAGATACGCGGCCAGTTCAGGGACCCCGATCGCCTTCATCGCCGGCAGGGCAGCGGAAAGATCAAGTGCGAGCAGAGCCCGCACCTCGTCGAGCGCCCCCTCCTCGACCATGCTGTCGAAGCGGCGCTCTATGCGTTCGGTGACGAAAGCGCGCTCGGGCTCAAGCACAATACAGGTGCATTCGCGTCTTTTGACCAATGGGACCGTCGTCTCATTTTGCCACGTGCTCAGCGCTTTGCCTGTCGAATCGTGAACTTCCAGCGCCCGCGTGATGCGCTGCCCATCCGTGACACCGATTGCCACTGCGGCGGCGGCATCGCGTTCCGACAGGAGGCGATGAAGCGCTTCTGGTCCTTCGTCCAGAAGACGCTGCCGCCAATGGTTTCGCACGCCCTCGGGCACCGGCGGCGTCGGCGCGATCCCGTCCAGGAGCGCGCGAAAATAAAGCCCCGTACCACCAACGAAAATCGGACGACGGCCTGAAAGACTTCCCTTTATTGCAAGCGCTGCCACATCCTCCAGCCAGGCGCCGGTCGAATAGGCGACGGAAGGCGGCACGTGGCCGTAAAGATGGTGCGGAACCCTGGCGAGATCGTCCGCGCCCGGCCGGGCCGAAAGGACGTGAAGCACGTCGTAGACCTGCATGGAGTCGGCGTTGATGATCACCCCGCCCGTTTCGATAGCAAGGCGCAGCGCCAGCGCGGACTTGCCGCTGGCGGTTGGCCCGGCTATCAGGATCGCATCATTCAGCATGCCCGCCACCCAACACTCCGGAAAGCACCATGTCCCTCGTTGCCACACTCATCTCCCATCCGGCGAAGCGCGCACTCACACCGGACGTTGCGACTATGGCCATGAAGGCGCTCGATGCAAGCGCGATCGACTGGCTGGGGGAAAACCTTGCCTGTGACATCGCCCTGAAGCCCGGGCTGGAGACCGAGGCGGCAGAAACCCTCCTGCGTGAAGCCCTTGCCGGTGCCCCCGTGGACGTGGCGGTGCAGGAAGCGGAAGGCCGGCGCAAAAAGATGCTGATCGCCGACATGGACTCCACCATGATCGACCAGGAATGCATTGATGAGCTGGCCGCCGAACTCGGACTGAAAGACGCCGTTGCCGCGATCACCAGCCGCGCCATGAACGGCGAAATCGCTTTCGAACCGGCTCTGGAAGAGCGCGTTGCCCTGCTCAGGGGCCTCCCCCTCGACGTGATCGACAGCGTGATCGAGAAACGCATCACGCTTGCCTCTGGCGGTCCGGCGCTTGTTGCCACCATGAAGGCAGCCGGCGCCTTCACCGCGCTCGTTTCAGGCGGGTTTGAACAGTTCACCGGTCCCGTCGGCGATAAGCTCGGATTCCACATACAGCAGGCGAACCGGCTTCTGGTCGCTGACGGAAAGCTCAGCGGCGAGGTTGCCAAACCCATTCTGGGTCGCGCCGCCAAGGCAGAAGCGCTCGACCGCCTCGCAGCGGAGCGCGGGCTCACGCGCGAGGATGTTCTGGCGGTCGGTGACGGCGCCAACGACCTCGACATGCTCGGGCTGGCCGGACTTGGCGTCGCCCTTCATGCCAAGCCCGCCGTTGCCGCCCAGGCAGGCGTGCGCATCGACCACGGAGATTTGACCGCACTCCTGTTCCTGCAGGGCTACCGTGAGGAGGAGTTCGTCCTGTGACACTGCTTGAGACCGAACGTCTGATCCTGCGCAACTGGCGTGAAGAAGACCGCCCGTTCTTCCACCACATCAACTCCGATGACACGATCATGGAGTTCTTTCCTTTCCGCAGAAACCGCGATGAAGCGGACGCCGTTATGGACCTTATCCGTGACGGCATCACGCGGAACGGCTTCGGGTTTGCGGCAGTGACTCTCAAGGAAACCGGCCAGCCGCTCGGCTTTGTGGGACTGCACAAGCCAGCAGGCCTGGTCAATCTGCCTGAAGGGTCTATCGAGATCGGCTGGCGTCTCGCGCCCGAATTCTGGGGCAAGGGGTATGTCACGGAAGCCGCGCGGGCGTGGCTCGCCTTTGGCTTTGACATTCTCGATCTCGATGAAATCGTCTCCTTCGCCGTGGTCGACAACGAACGCTCCATCGCCGTTATGCGCCGCATCGGCATGCGCCATGATCCGGCGGGCGACTTCGATCACCCGGGCGTCCCGGACAGCCATCCGCATCTCAAGCCGCATGCGCTCTACCGGTTGTCACAGGCAGATTGGCGCGCCCGGCAGGGATAACGAAAACGGCCCGGTTGCAAACGCTCCCGGGCCGTTTTCGTTTCTGCGGTAATACTGCTGAAGGATCAATCCATCCGCAGCGTCACGAAGCGCAGCTCCCCGTTCTTGGAAGCGAGCATCAGAAGCGCGTTGCGGCGGCCCTGCCCTTTCAGTTCCTCCAGCCGGTCCAGAGCCTCCCTGGGGGTCGAGACCGTGGCCTGAGCGATCTCGACAATCACGTCGCCTGCCGTCACACCCTTTGTCGAAGCAGGCGAATCCTCGTCCACCTCGGTGACGACGACGCCATTGACGTCGGCGGAAATCTCGAACCGTTCGCGCAGCTCGTCATCGAGCGCCGCCATGTGCATGCCAAGAACGGCAGCAGACGAAACCGCTTCTCCCTCGCCTTGAGGCTTGTTTTCCCTGGTCTCGGCGGAGGCCAGTTTTTCGCTGTCTTCCAGCCGTCCGAGCGTCACCCGCACGGTCTCTTCCTTGCCCTTTCGAATAACGATAACGTCGACTTTCTTGCCGACCGGGCTTTCGGCCACAATGCGCTGCAGTTCGCGCGCATTTTCGACAATCTGCCCATCGAACTCCACGATCACGTCACCAGGCTGAATGGAGCCATCATCCACCGGACCACCTTCGGTGACGCCGCTCACCATCGCCCCGATGGCTTTTCCCATGCCCAGGCTTTCGGCGATGTCATCGGAGACTTCCTGAATGCGCACGCCAAGCCAGCCGCGCCGCGTCTCGCCGAATTCGCGCAACTGATCGACAACCTTGATCGCCAGTGCCGACGGGATGGAAAAGCCAATGCCGATCGAACCGCCCGTCGGCGAAATGATGGCCGTGTTGATGCCGATCACCTCACCGTCCATGTTGAACAGCGGGCCACCGGAATTGCCACGATTGATGGCGGCATCCGTCTGGATGAAATCCTCATAGACCCCCGAACCGATTTTACGGTTGCGCGCCGAGACGATGCCGACCGTCACTGTGCCGCCAAAACCGAACGGGTTGCCGATGGCCATAACCCAGTCGCCGATCCGCGTCTTTTCGGAATCGCCGAACGAAACCTCCTGCAGCTTGCGTTTGCCGGCATCGACCTTAAGCACCGCAAGATCGGTTTTGGTGTCGACGCCCAGCAACTGGGCCTCGAGTTTCCCGCCATCGGTGAAATTGACCACGATCTCGTCGGCATCGGAGATGACGTGGTTGTTGGTGACAATGATGCCTTCCTCCGCATCGATCACGAAACCGGAACCAAGGGACTGCGCCTGTCGCGGCTCATGATCCTGTTCAGGCTCGTCCTGGAAGAAATCGTCGAAAAACTCCTGCAGCGGCGAGCCTTCCGGCAGCTTGGGCAGCGGGACCCGGCCCGCCCCACCGCCACCGGTGTAGCGGGACGTGGAGATATTGACCACCGCGCCGGCAAGTCGCTCAACGAGGTCTGCCACCGAAGCCGGGCCTTCCGCCCGCGCCTGCTGGCTCAGGATCACCGGTGTCGAGGTGAGACCGCCCAGCGCAATCAGAGCGGCCACTGGTGCCACCCGCGTGGCGCGTAAAATCTTCGTCGGGATCATTGAGAGCGTTTCTCCAGATGGCTTGCTTGGTGGAACGGCCTGCAGCCGGAACGGAAAGCTTAGGATCGGGACCTAAGCGGAATCTTAGGCCGAACACTGCCCGAATTCCATTAACAGGCATTTCACATCTGCATGATCAAGCCTGATTACGGCACGTTTGCGGCCCGCATGGAGTTTCCATGCGGGCCACAAATTGTTTCATCCTCGAACGAGCCAGACCACGACCACCCCAAGAACCATGGCGGTGATGCCGGCCGTGCGCAACGCGCTGTCCGGCATGTCGAGAACCTGTTCGGCAAGCCGCCTGGCCAGCCTCGGCATGCCGCCATAGACCAGGCCCTCGATGACGAGAACCAGGCCCAGGGCGGCGATGAAATCGCTCATTCCAGCCGCCGGTTACTGGCCGACGGTCGCGCCCTGCGCGGCCGGTGCAGATCCACGCGCGCCACCACCGCTTGAGTCGTTGAAGAAACGGAAAAATTCCGAATCGGGCGACAGAAGCATCGTGGTTCCGCTCGGGTCGAGCGCCTGCTGATAAGCACTCATCGAACGATAGAACTCGAAAAAGTCCTCATCGCGCGAAAAGGCATCGGCGAAGATGGCATTGCGTTCAGCCTCGCCTTCACCGCGCAGAATCTCGGACTCGCGCTGGGCAGCAGCCAGGATTTCGACCACCTCGCGGTCAGCGCGGGCGCGAATGCGTGCGGCAGCCTCACGGCCCCGTGCGCGCAGACGCTCGGCTTCTGCCAGACGCTCCGCCTTCATGCGATCGTAAGTCTGCTGCGAGACCTCGGCCGTCAGGTCGGTCCGGCGAATGCGCACATCCTCGATCTCGAGCCCCAGCGAAGCTGCGGCAGGCCGCAGTTCCTCGGCCACTTCACGCATCATCGATGCGCGCTCTTCCGAAAGCGCCGCCTCGAAGCCACGCAGACCGTAGACACGGCGCAGGGCAGCATCGAGACGTGTGCGCAGCCGCTGCTCGGCCAGCGCAACACTGCCCGACACAGCCTGTCGGAACCGACGGGGATCGTTGATCGAATAGGCGATGAACGCATCCACCTCGTAGAACTTGCCGCCCGAAACCTGCACGCGGATGTCATCGAGATCGAAGCGCAGGATGCGGTCTTCGATGATCTGGACATTGTCCGCCTCGATAAACGCAAAAGGCAGTTTGAAGTAGAGACCGGGCTCGGTCTTCACGTCGACGATTTCACCGAAACGAAGGACGATGGCCTGCTGGCGCTCATTGACGACGAAAATAGCCGAGTAGAGCAGGAAGAGAAGAACCGCGCCGATAACGACGAGTATGGGAAAACGGTTGGACATTAATTGCTCCCTCCCGCGGTTCCACGCGGCTGCTGCGATTGCTGGCGAAGCTCGGGCAAAGGCAGATACGGAACCACGCTCTGGCCACCACTCTGCTCGACGATCACCTTGTTCGCCCCCTGCAGCACGCCTTCCATGGTCTCCAGGAAGAGACGCTTGCGCGTCACGTCCGGAGCCTTGGCGTATTCGTCGTAGACGGAGATGAAGCGCTGCGCCTCACCTTCGGCTTCCTGAACGACACGGTTCTTGTAAGCTGCTGCTTCTTCACGAATCTCCGCAGCTTCACCGCGTGCCTGACCGAGCTTCTGGTTGGAGTACTGGTTGGACTCCTCCACGAAACGGTCTTCATCCTGCTCGGCGCGCTGCACCTCGTCGAACGCGTCGGCCACTTCGCGCGGCGGCGCGGCATCCTCGATCGACAGAGCGTTGACCGTCAGCCCCGTGCCATATTCGTCGAGCGCGGTCTGGATGGTCAGGCGCACACCTTCGGCAATGCCCTGACGGTCGTCACGGAAAATATCCTGCGCCGGTCGGCGCCCAACCACTTCGCGCATGGCGCTTTCGGCCACCTGGCGAAGCGTCTCGTCGGGATTGGCGACGTTGAACAGGTAGGCGGAAGGATCAGCGACCTGATAGGCCACGGAGAACTTCACATCGACGATGTTCTGATCGCCCGAAAGCATGAGGCCGCTCGAAGCCCCGCCCCGCGTCTGGCCGATATCGACAAGCCGTTCGGCAACGGATGCCTTCTCGACGGTCTCGATCGGCCACCAGTGGAAATGCAGGCCCGGCTCGGAGAGCTCGGGCTTTGGCTTGCCGAAACGCAGCTCAACCGCCAGTTCGTCCGGCTGCACCGTGTAAACGGACTTGAAAAGCCACAGACCGGCCAGCGCGATCAGCACCAGGCCGATCATGGCCGGGCTGATGCCACCACCGCCCGGCAGCACGTTTTTCAACCGGTCCTGGCCACGTTTGATGATCTCTTCCAGATCGGGCGGAGATCCCTGCGGTCCACTCGGCCCACGCGGCCCCTGATCCCAGGGCCCTCCGTTATTGCCGCCGCCCCAAGGGCCGCCTCCGCCACTTTGACTGTTCCAGGGCATTCTTGTTCCTTTTCTCGATCCGGGTACCGTCCGCCGAGGACAGCTCTCCCATCCGGTCAGTTATAGGTAGCGGCAAATCCTCTTTCAACGCGGCAGCCCGCCGCGTTTCCCGCTCTTTCCAGCGAAAAGAGAGCCCTGCCCTGCCTTGTTAACGACGTTGGTAGACCACATAGGTGGTGGCGTAAACGTCCTTTTGGAGCAGCACAACAACTCGAGCGATCAGCAGAGTGGCCTATAGCTGCTCAAGAAAATCAAGCTGATGCCCCTCGACTAAGTCGTCAGGATCGCTCCGCTTAGTCATTTCCGTATACCTCTCCCAAGCGCCCAATACATCCACCCCTTTTGAGAGAAAATCCTGACGCGACGCAAACCTGTGAAACGGCTTCCTTCTAACTATGCAAGATATCCTAAATGAATAATCATCTACATCCGTCTTCGGAAACTCTCTTTCAAATCGAAAATACCACTCACTAGATATAAATTCTCTATCAAATTTAGCATCACCATTAATATTTCCCGTATTAACATCTGTTAAATAAACAACGTTTATATACTTATCAAATATATTGTATATCTCCTCCCCTCCTATTACAAAAAATTCCTTTCTCATATTATATATAGAATACTGATCAGCAAGAAGAAGAGCGGTTTCAGGATTAGGCGCCCATCTAACTCCGTCATTTTCTTTTATCGGAGTTCTAGACAACACAATATTGAGCCGCTTTGGAAGAGGTTTACCAATGGATTCATAGGTCTTGCGCCCCATAATCACCGCATTTCCTCGAGTTCTTTCTCGAAAATGCTTCATATCGGTACCCAAATGCCATGGGAGGGCATTTTCAATACCAATAATTCGATCTGGGTAACTCCGAGCAACCAGCGAAGTAGCTGATGGCATTCGGGTTCTTGGCTTCTGAGACAAGAAAGCTCCTCACCGTATAGGACGATAAATTCAATAGGGCCCCGGCCCAGGAATCGAGCCTCTGCTACGACGAAATAGCAAAATTATCAAACCGCGATCGGCGCGCGGATCGATGGATCCGCCACATAGCCATCAAGCCGGAAATCCTCGAACCGGAAGGCGAAGAGATCGGTGACGCCCGGATTGATCCACATCGTCGGCAGCGGCTTTGGTGTCCGTGTCAGCTGCTCGCGCGCCTGGTCGAAATGGTTGGAATAAAGATGCGCATCGCCCAGCGTGTGCACGAAATCGCCGGCGCGCAGCCCCGTCACCTGCGCCACCATCATGGTCAAAAGCGCATAGGATGCAATGTTGAAAGGCACACCAAGAAAGATATCGGCCGACCGCTGGTAAAGCTGGCAGGAGAGCCGTCCGTCAGCCACATGAAACTGGAACAGACAGTGGCATGGCGGCAGCGCCATGGAATCGACCTCCGCCGGGTTCCAGGCCGAAACCACATGCCTCCGCGAATGAGGGTTGTCACGCAGGCCTTTCAGAAGCGTCGCAATCTGATCGATCTGCCCACCCTCTGGGGTCGGCCACGAGCGCCATTGCGCGCCATAGACCGGTCCGAGATCGCCGTTCTCGTCCGCCCATTCGTCCCAGATCGAAACGCCGTTCTCCTTGAGATACGCGATATTCGTGTCGCCCTTCAGAAACCACAGCAATTCGTGAATGATCGAGCGCAGGTGCAGCTTCTTCGTGGTGAGAACCGGAAACCCCTCCTCCAGATTGAAGCGCATCTGATAGCCGAAAACGCCGCGCGTACCCGTTCCCGTACGATCGTCGCGGTCGACACCGTTTTCGAGGACATGGGAAAGAAGATCGAGATACTGGCGCATGGCGGTCCGATTCGGGCTGACGTTATCGCCGCATCATAAAGCAGCCGACCGGCACGAAAAGTGCAGGCACTGCGAATATCGGTCTCGTCCACACGCGCAAATGAAAACGCCCCCACCGGCTGGGAGGAGGCGTTTGAAGGTCAGGTCGCGTGGCGGCTCAGAGGCTGGACAGTTTGCCCAGATGCTTTGCCACAAGATAATAGAAGGTCACACGGCCCTTCGAATTGTCGCCGGACATCGTCTCGCAGACCTTTTCGATGATGGAATCGCATTTCGCGCCGTCGGTTTCGCCGAGCTTCTTCATGCACCAGCTCTCGCGCACGCGATCGAGTTCACTGGAATCGCTGCACGAAACCAGAGACGAGTCCCGGTTGCGCAACGCGATGCCAAGATGCTTCACGATCTTGTTGACGGTGTCTTCGTCAGCGGTTGCATCGTATTTGCGGACATCCGCGAGATAATCGGCCATGACTTTTCCCTCGTTTCAAATCGTGGGCCCCCTTCGACACGATCCGGCCACCAACGCAACCTCAACGTTTGCCAAAGTTCCTTCCCACACCGTTGCAGACATTCCGCAAAGCATGACGTCAAGTCAATGCCGAAAAGCCTTTTCGCCAGAATCCCCCTTTTCTTGGTGCGGCTGCCTCACTATATTCGCTGCGTCGGCTTGACCGACTATGGCGATAAACTGCCGGTGTAATAAACCATTCGGACCCGGGGGCAGTGCCCGGCGCCTCCACCAGAAACCGCCCGGGGCAATCAGCCCGCAGACGGCTTCTGATGGGGGCGAAACAGGATCGACGAGGGTGTAAAGATCGGACTTTCGCTCGGCATGATACCACCGTTATCGGGTCAAACCAGTAGTTGCAAACGACAACTATGCGGAGGCACGTCTCGCTGCTTAATGCGGTGCGACAGCTTCACTTAAACTCCTGAGGGTTCGCACTTTCAGGCGGGGTTCGAAGGCACCTGGCAACAGAAGCCTTCACTTTTCCCTTTTCTTGGAACTATCAATTTCCGCCTTCCCGGCGGGCGTCAGTCTTTTGCGCGCAAAAGAAAGGGCGCTCGAGCGCCCCTCCAGAACCCACCCCGTCAGGCACACCCGACCTCACTCTGCGGCAGCCCTCGCAGACTGCTCATCGCGTCCCAGCGTCAGATGGGTCAACGCAAGCGCAAGCACGGCACACACGGCAATGCTCGTCACCATCGGCAATGGCGTTCCGTCAAAGAACAGGCCCGAGATGGCCATCGCCATGGCCCCGATGGCAAAATGCAGCGTCCCCATAAGCGCCGAGGCCGTGCCGGCTATGGTGCCATGATCATCCATCGCGAGAACCGAGGTCGTTGGAATGACCAGGCCCAGGAACCCGTAGCCGACGAAAAGAAACGAAGCGAGCACCCAGAGTGACTGCAGACCCGAGGCCATCACCGCCAGCAGGGTCACAATGGTCGTCGCATAGGAGATGACCGCAACCCTCACCACTCGGCGCAGTCCATAACGCTCGGTCAACCGCCCGGTAAGCTGCGACATGGTGAAAAACGCCACCGCGTTCATGGAAAAGAACACGCTATAGAGCGTCGGCGTCAGCCCGTAATGGTCGATCAGCACAAACGACGAATTCGACAGATAAACGAAGAAGCTGGAAATGCCGAACCCGCCGATGAAGGTCAGCCCCATGAATTTCCGGTCACCCAGAAGAAAACGATACCCGGTAAGCGCGCTGCGCAGCGAACTCCCCTTCCGTTCCCCGACGGGCCTTGTCTCCTTCAGGGCGGTCGCCAGAAGGACAACACCGAGCACTGCTGCAATGGTCACCGACCAGAACACCGCCCGCCAGCCGAGCGTGGCGATGATCACGCTGCCCGTGAGCGGCGCCAGGATGGGCGAGATGGAGAAGACCAGCATCAGAAGAGACATCAGCCGGGCTGCTTCCGTCCCGGTGTGAAGATCGCGCACAACCGCGCGCGGCACCACCATGCCGGCCGACGCGCCCAGCCCCTGCAGGAAACGGAACGCGATCAGCATTTCGATGCTCGTCGCCAGCGCCGAGCCGATGCTGCCGATGATGAACACAGCCAGCCCCGCATAAAGCGGCGCCTTGCGGCCCACCATGTCGGAAATCGGCCCGACGATGATCTGCGCCAGTCCCATCGACAGAAAAAACACCAGAAGAGACATCTGCACCGGCACGGTGTCCGCATTGAGATCGGTGCCGATCGATGGCAGCGCCGGCAGATACATGTCGATGGCGAACGGCCCCACAGCGGTCAAAAGGCCAAGCACCAGCGCGATGCGCAGGAATCTCGTGGTCATGGATTTGCACTTTCAAAAACGATGGCCGCCACAACGGGCGTCAAACCAAGGACGAAAAGCTGGGGAGAGGCCCGACATGGCCCCGACATGCCAGGGCAAAAACGGCACGAGCGACAACCTGATCTTTATTGACTATATTTTTGGACAGTCTTGTCTAATATGTCAATCGCACATATATGTTTTTCATGCATGTGATCAACGCTACTGACAGGCTCCCGACACGCGGACACGCCGCCAAGCGCCTGTCCATTCTGGAAGCGGGTGCACGGGCTTTCTGCCGGGAAGGCTATACGGGCGCGAACATCGACATGATCGCCGCCGAAGCCGGCGTTTCGCGACAGACCGTCTACAATCACTATGGCGATAAGGACAAGCTCTTCGCCGCTGTGGTCACCGAAATCACCCAGCGTTGCAACGCACGCAGTTTCGAGGTTCTGTCGACCTTTCCGGATCAGCCAGTAGATCTTGAAAAAGAACTCGTCGCCTTTGCCATGCGCCTGACGCAGAAATGCCTGTGCGACGAAGATGGCAAATATCTTCGCAAACTCATTCAAAGCGAAGGGGAGCGGCATCCTCACCTGTTTGCAGGCTGGCGCACGGAAGGACCGGGCAAGGTCTGGTCTGCACTGGCAGCCCGCTTCGCCCGTCTTGCCTATGCGGGGCATCTCGAACTTGACGACCCCGACGTCGCCGCGCGCCAGTTCGTCGCCCTGGTGAACGCCGAGCTCCACATCCCCGCTCTTTTTGGCGAGAAGCTGGAGAACGACCGACTACAGGAAGTAACCGCCCGCGCGGTCAAGACCTTCCTGCGCGCCCACCGCAGGAACGGTAAAGAGGGCGAAGAAACGACCCGCGTCGGCAGGGCTCTCCCCGCCTGACGTAGCGGAACCCGTCTTTTTGCCGGTTTAC
Source organism: Nitratireductor lacus (assembly GCF_056431025.1). Taxonomy (NCBI): domain Bacteria; kingdom Pseudomonadati; phylum Pseudomonadota; class Alphaproteobacteria; order Hyphomicrobiales; family Phyllobacteriaceae; genus Nitratireductor; species Nitratireductor lacus. The sequence continues at coordinate 151,002 of NZ_JBWKMB010000004.1, forward strand.
CTGAGCGCGGTCCTTGATTAGAGGTAGGTCAAAGATTCACAAACCGGTTCGCGTTGATGGCCGAAGACCGCATAAGATACGATATTCTCGCTCAGGACGCTCTGCGCGGCGTGATGCGCAAGGTGCTGGCGGAAGTTGCGCGCACCGGCTTGCCCGGTGAGCATCACTTCTTCATCACCTTTCTCACCAACGCTCCGGGTGTGCGCGTTTCCTCGCGCCTGCGGGAGCGTTACCCCGAGCAGATGACAATCGTATTGCAGTATCAGTACTGGGATCTCAAAGTCACCGAGACCGGCTTCGAGGTCGGCTTGTCCTTTGCGGATGTTCCCGAAATGCTGAGCGTGCCTTTCTCCGCCGTCCGGGGGTTTTACGACCCGTCGGTGAATTTCGAGCTCGAATTCGACGTAAAGCCGGAGCAGAGCGAACAGACGGCGGACATCACCGAGGTTCACCCGGAGGACGCTGCGGAAGAACCGCAAAAGCCCGCGGCAAAGAAGAAGCCTGCGAAAAAGGCCAAAAAGGACAAGGCGGAAGCCGAAGCCGAGCCCGTGCAGGAGGATGCGCCGGCATCCGAAAGCAAGGGGGCGGAAGTCGTCTCGCTCGACGCATTTCGAAAGAAGTGACCATGGGCGAACTGGTCAATCTCCGGCAAAGGCGCAAACGCCGCGCCCGCGAAGAGAAAGAGCAGTGCGCCACGGAAAACCGTGTTCTTCACGGACGCACCAAAGCCGAACGCATCCAGGAAGAGAACGCAAAGGCCCGTGCGGTGGCCCGGCTCGAAGGGCACAGGCGCGAAGAGAAACGGGACGACGCTACCCGATGAGCCGCATCGCCAAGCGTTCGGTCAGCATTCGTGGCCATCGGACAAGCGTGTCTTTAGAAGAGCCGTTCCTCGCCGAGCTGGAGAGCATCGCCCAACGCAGAAACATCTCGTTGGCAGCGCTCATTGCTGAGATAGACGCCGGTCGTGAAGACGAGAACAATCTCTCTTCCGAATTGCGGCTCTATGTCCTTCAGGATCTGAAGACCCGGACGCTCCCCCGCTCCTGAGCTTCAGTTCACCCCGCCGTCTGTGCCCAGAAGTTCGCGCAGCCTTTCGGGGGACAGGTTCTTCGAGCGAAAAAACTCTGAAACCGCATCAGGCGAGTTCGCGCCTTCCGGAGCCTCCAGCGGCGCTCGTTCGACTTCTGAGGGTGTGGCGCTTCCGCGGGGGACATTTTGCTGCTGGCGCTTGCGCGCTTCGGCTGCCCGCGCCGCCTCCGTGGCCCGGCGTGCGGCTTCGGCGTCTCGTTCTGCCTGTCGACGCGCCGCTTCCTCCGCCTCGCGCTTCTGACGCAGTTCGCGCTCCAGTCTCTGGCGCTCTGCTTCTGCCCGCTCGCGCTCGGTCTGGAGCGCCGCGAAATAGCGTGCCTCCCGGCGCAATCTCTGCTTTTCAAGAAGCACAGACTGCATGCGCTCGACCCGCACCTGTTCACGCTCCAGCGCCCGCTGGGTCAAAAACTGCGCGAGCGGACCGGTCGAAAGCGAAAGCCCGGTATCGCCGAACGGGCCCGACGCTGCCACATCCACACGAGGCTCCGCCCCCACAACGGCTTCGAGACCGGGATTGAAAACCAGCGCCCCGTTCGCTTCGACCGTCATGCGCTGCAGATCGGCGGAGGCTGTCGTTGTCAGCGTCGCCCTCTCGGCCTCAAGCCGCATGGGCGGCGTGCGCGCCACGCCGCCGGCGATGGTGAAGGCAAACTCGGTGCTTCCCACCTGGAAACGCCCGTCGCGGATCATCGCGGGCGCAAAAACCTCTGTCTTTGCAGTGTCGATCTCATTGCCCAGCGCATCCGCCTTCTCGAGGATCAATGCGAGCGCATCCGGGTTCAGCCCCCGAATGCTCAAATCCTTCAATGTGGCAGAACCCGATCCCGTCAGCGCGGACGCCATACCGTTGACGGTCTTGCCGCTGGCGGTCACGCTTGCATGGCCGCTCAGCCGTCCTTCGAGGCTCCCCTGCGGCATGAGCGCTTCCAGCGCCGTATCCTTCAATCCGATCTGCGCCGTGAGCAACCCTGTCCCGGCATTGTTCTTCAGCGTGGCAAACCCCTCGATCGAACCGTCAAAAGCCGCCGCCTTCAGATCGGAAACCGTCAGCCCTTCATCGTCGAGCTTCAGCTTCAGGCTCGCCTCCTGCCCGGCGGAAAGAAAACCCGCCCAGAGCGCGTCTGTCCGCAGCTCGAGATCGGCCGAAAACGGAAGATCGACATCGCTGCCGAAAGGCTCTTCGGGCCACGCCCCGCTTTCCTCGCCCGAAAGCACATCCGGCCCCAGCACGAGTTCCGCCGCAGGTGCAAGGTCGAAACGCGCCATGCGAAGCGCCCCGTCGACACGCGGCTTGCCGCCATCGAGCAGAATGTTGAAATCACCGCCCACATCGCTGCCGGCCACGGTTCCGGAAAGCCCGGAAAGAACCACGACCTCCTCGCTCCACTCGAGCGCGGCTGCGAGCTCGACAGGCAATCCGAGGCCGAACCCCGGCAGGACGACACCGCCGGCCGCCAGCCACGGCTCGATATCGGTGGTTTCGATGCGCACATTGCCGTCGAGAGACGGAGTGGAAAGCGCATTGGCAAGCCCCCCGTCGAACGAGGCATCAAATCCCTCGCCCGTTACAGTCGCCTTTGTCCTGACCGCATTCGCCAGCGAACCGGCAGCAGAGACCTCGAGCCTGGCCTCTCCGACGAGGCCGAGCGGAAGCGCCGGCAATCCGGCGAGACCGTAGAGAACCGCCGCGTCGTCGTTCCTGGCCGTGACGGAAAGCTCGAAATCCCCCTGAAGCAGTTCTTCCCGGGGACTGCGGTCGGAAAACGAAAGACCGAGATCGGTGCCACCGGCAGTTCCTTCCGCGCTCACCGCAAGCCCGACAGTGCCGTCATTGTTGTCGGCAGCACTTGCGATGACGTTGATTTCCGCATCCTCAAAAAGACCGGGAAAGGCCTGCGCCCGGCGGGCTATGGCTTCGAAAAGCCGGTTCTGGGGAAATCTGCCGGCAAGCATCACCGCAAGGTCCGCCAGATCGGTCGACAGGATGGTTGCATCGACCTGTCCGGTGGGCGCCGTGGAGAAATCGCGTATCTGCCCCGTGGCGCTGAGCTGGGCGCCGGCAAGACCGCCGAGCGTCAGGCGGTCGATCTCGATCACGCCCGCGCGCAGGCGCAGGGCCGTGTCGACCGTTTCGGCCTTCAACCCCTCGGCCGAGACAGGGCCCGCCTTCACGGCGAGGTCCACGTCATGGCCGGCAAGCCTGCTCACGCCCGCATCGTTCACGAAGAGCGACATGAAGGCCTGAATACCGTCGAGATCGAGCGCCTCCCCGTCGAGCGCGACCTCCAGAGAGGGCTTTGCATTGTCCGGTTCGCGCCGCTCCACGCGCCCGTTGAAGCGCGCGTCGCCAAGAATGAGTTCTAGCGCCTCGAAGCTCTGTGCGCGGCGCGAAAGGTTCACATCCGCGCTGAAACCGGCCGAAGGGAGCCGGCGTATGGCATCGTCCACATCGCGCGAAACCCAGGCGGCAAAGCCCGATGGCTGTCCGATCGCAAGCAGCATGTGTCCGTTGAAGGCAAGGGTGTCGCTTGTTGTGAGAAGACCGTTGGCCTCGAACTGGGTGCGCCCCGGGAGGGTCGCCGCCACTGAGCCGATCGACCAGCCGCCCTCCGCCGGTTCCGCCCGCAGTTCGATATTGCGGATCGTCGTATCGCCGGCCACGATCGCCGGCAGGTTGATCGAGACTTGGCCTGGTATGCCCGGCGCCGGCAAAGCGCGCATCAGACCCGCAAACGCATCGAAGCGCGTGTTGAGATCAAGTCCGGCGATGGAACCGCCCTGCCCCTCCTCCGGTTCGAAACGAAGCTGGGCGCCATCCGCCTCTATGAGAAAACGCGGCGCACCGCCAAAATCGAGGCTCGCCCTGCCCTCGGCGCTGTAAGGCGCGTCGACCGGCCCGGTCTCGAAGCGAAACATGTCCACCGCCAGCCGGTCGTGCCTCAGGTCGAAACTGCCCGACAGGCGATTGGTCGCCGCTGCCGTGGTGAGCGCCAGCGGTCGCTCCTCTTCCTTGCGCAGGGCGGCCATCACCTCCCGGGTATAGGTGTTGAGCGCGAACGTGCCGTCATAGTAGGCCGCTCCATCTTCGATATACGCCTGACCGTCCGTGGCCAGCCTGATCGGCGCTCCCTCGGGCAGAGCGTCGATCCGCAGCCGCATGCGCCCGTCATCGCCCAGCGTTCCCGTCGAGACGGAAATCCCCATTGGCAGACCGTCGAACGCGAGCGATCCTCCAATCCGCCACGGCCCCGCCAGGGTGCGCGCCGAAAGCTCCGCGTCTATGTCGGAAACCTGATGAACCTGCCCGCTCGCGGCGTGGCGCAGCGTGACCGAACCATCGACGATGCTGACATTTTCGAGCGTCACCTGGCGCGGGTCGAACGGTCCGGAAGGCCGCACGGCCCAGTCGATGCCGCCATCTGCGGCGACCGCGATGCGCGCCCGCGGCCGCGTGAGCTGCATGTCGAAAATCAGCACTTCGCCGCGCAGGAACGGCGCAAGCTCGGCATGCATGGAGAATTCATCCACCGTCATGCCCGGCGCATCCGGCGTCTCGCCGGCCACCACCACATCGGTGAAAGTCAGCGAAGGAAATGGCAAAAGCCGCGCCCTTGCGCTGCCCTCCACCCGCACCTCGCGGCCGAGCACCCGCCCCGCTTCCCGCTCAAAGGCGGATCGGTAGTGATTCCAGTCGATGAAATACGGGGCAACCAGCGCCGAGGTCAGCGCCAGCACCACAAGTCCACCGAAGAATACAAACAGCCGGGCCAGTTCGCTCTCCCTGGTTCAAACGCCTGTTCTTCTACACTAGAGCATCGGACCGACAAGTGGAATCCGGTATTCGGGTTATTCCGGTGCTCCATCAATGGCTTAGATCGTTCTTTCTGCGCCCCGATCAGTGCAGCTCGATCCAATGCGGTCCAGCGGCATTGAAGAGGCCGTCGGCCACATGGTCGCACAGCCTACCGCTTATATGCGCCTCGCCCCGACGATTTTTCCCGGGTTCATGATGTTGAGCGGATCGATCGCCTCTTTGACCGCCCGCATCACATCGACCGCGTCTCCGAGCTCTTCTTCCAGAAACCGCATCTTGCCCTGCCCGATCCCATGTTCCCCCGTACAGGTTCCATCCATGGCGAGTGCGCGCTTGTTGAGCCGCGCCACAAAGGCCTCCGCCTGCTCGATCTCCTTCGGGTCTTCCATGTCCATCAGAACGAGAACGTGAAAATTACCGTCCCCCACATGGCCAAGCACCGTTGCCATCAGCCCCTCCTGGGCAATGTCGGCCTCCGTCTCCACGATGCATTCGGCAAGCCGTGAGATCGGCACGCACACATCGGTGGAAAGCCCGCGCGTGCCGGGCCGCAGCGCCACACAGGCCCAGTAGGCATTGTGGCGCGCCTTCCACAGCCTGGTGCGCTCCTCGGCGACACTCGTCCATTGAAAGGGACCGCCACCGAATTCCGCCGCGATCTCACCAAAAGTCTCGGCCTGCTCCTTCACACCGGCATCGCTGCCATGAAACTCGACAAACAGACACGGGCTTTCCGGATAGTTCAGATCGGAATAGGCATTGATGGCCTTCATGGCGAGTGCATTGACGAATTCGATACGCGCCACCGGCACCCCCATCTGGATCGTCGTAATGACCGCCTGGCAGGCCGATTCCACGTCCGGGAAGGGGCAGACTCCACCTGAAATGGCCTGTGGAATGCCGTAAAGCTTCAGGGTCAGCGCGGTGATGACGCCCAGCGTCCCTTCCGCTCCGACCAGAAGCCGCGTCAGGTCATAACCCGCCGAGGTTTTGCGCGCGCGGCGCGCCGTTGTGATCAGCCTGCCGTCCGGCATCACCGCCTGCAGGTTCACCACATTGTCACGCATCGTTCCATAGCGCACCGCATTGGTGCCGGAAGCGCGCGTGGAAGCCATGCCGCCCAGGCTCGCATTGGCGCCCGGATCGATCGGGAAAAAGAGACCCGTGTCGCGCAGATAGTGGTTCAGATCCTCACGCGTCACGCCCGGTTCGACCGTGCAGTCCAGATCCTCGGCATTGACCGAAAGAATGCGGTTCATGTTCATGAGGTCGAGCGAGATGCCGCCGCCCGGCGCATTCACATGCCCTTCTAGGGAGGACCCGGTTCCGAAAGGGATGACGGGCACGCGGTGCTCGGAACACATGCGCACCACCTCCTGCACCTCTTCGACGGTGTGGGGCGCGAACACCGCATCCGGCAATTGCGGGGGGATATAACTCGTGGAATGGGCATGCTGTTCACGCACCGAATGGCCGGTAACGAGACGCTCCCCGTAGCGCTGACGCAAAAGGTCCAGCACCAGCCGGATGCCTTCGTCGTTCCGCACAACCTTTTCCATTTCCGCCAGCGCCATTCAGCTTCTCCAATCAGGTGGTCCAACCCTTGCCGCACAGGATCGTTTTCGCTTCTATCCGAATCTGCTGCAAGTCGAACACAGTCCACAGGCCAGGGACAGGACCCAGGGATACAGAAAAACAATGCCAGACGAAGCGCCGCACCGCTCACGCATATTCGAACTGCAGAATGACTGGATCGACTTCAACGGCCATCTGAACATGGCTTATTATCCGGTTCTTTTCGACCGTGCATATGAAGAAGTGTCGGAAGGGTTCGGCATGGGCGCCCGATACGCGGCGGAACGGCAACTCACCACCTATACGGCGGAAATCCACCTCTGCTACGTGCGCGAGCTTCATCTCGCAGACAGGGTTCGCGGCACCTATCAGCTTCTCGATCATGACGAGAAGCGTCTTCATTCCTATCAGGAGCTGCGCCACGCCGAAGAAGGATGGCTGGCAGCCACCTGCGAAACGCTCACGCTGCATATCGACATGTCCGGCCCGAAGGTGACCCCGTTCCCTGCCGACGTGCTTGAACGCATTGCGGCAATGCGCGCCCTGCATGAAGACCTGCCCGAGCCTGAACGCGCCGGCCGTTCCATCGCCATTCGCCGCCAGACGCGTTAGGCTCAGGCATGTCCCTGTTCAAGCTGATACAGCGCCTGCCACAGATTTTGCGTACCTGGATCGAGCCGAATGTCAGCGCCTTTCTTGAAGCGCGGCTACCGCTGGTCTGGCTCCTGTCGCTGCTTCTCGGGCTCGCAGTCGCGATTGCCGCCATCGCCTTTCGTGAGCTGATCGGCTTTTTCCAGCTCTTCTGGCTTGGCACGAGATCCGAACGCGTTTTTACCGCGGCTCTTGCCCTGCCCTGGTACTGGATCATGGCCGGGCCTGTGGTGGGCGGGCTTCTCGTCGGCATCCTGCTTACGCGCCTGGAAGCCCGGCGCACCGGCGCCGTGGCCGACGTGATCGAGGCGCGTGCATTGTCGGGGCGCAAACTTCGGTTTCGTGAAGGCCTGCTCTCTGCCTTCGTCACCGCCCTGTCGCTCGGCTCGGGCGCAAGCGCCGGACGCGAAGGGCCGGTGGTCCATCTGGGCGCGGTTCTGGCGACGGCGATTGCCTGGCGTGCCCATCTTCCGGAATGGTGCCGGCGCACCCTTCTGGGAGCAGGCGTTGCCAGCGCGATCTCCGCTTCGTTCAACGCGCCCATTGCCGGTGTCCTCTTTGCGCATGAAGTCATTCTCGGTCACTACGCCATGCGCTCCTTCGTGCCGATCGTCATCGCCTCGGCTGCGGGTGCGGTTGCATCGCGCCTGTGGTTCGGCAGCGCTGCCGCGTTTCTGGTACCGACACACCAGATCACCTCGTTCTGGGAGTTCCCCGCTTTCGCCCTTCTGGGCGTCACGGCTGCCGTGGTCGCGATCCTGTTCCAGTTCTCGCTTTTCGTTTCGGATTACGCGGCGCGGGGCATCCGCATCCCGCTCTGGACACGACCCGTCGTCGGCGGTCTCATCGTCGGCGGCATCGCCGTGGTGTTCCCGCATGTGCTCGGCGTGGGCTATGAGATAACCGACATGGCGCTGTGGAACCGCCTTCCGCTCATGACCATGCTGGCGCTGATCGTCGTCAAGACGGCAGCGACGTCCATCACGCTTGCAATGCGCTTCGGCGGCGGGATCTTCTCTCCCGCCCTCTTTCTGGGCGCGCTCACGGGCGGCGCGTTCGGCATCATCGCCGCCTCAGTCTTTCCCACCATGGCTTCGAGCGAAGGGCTTTACGCCATCCTCGGCATGGGAGCCGTCGCAGGTGCTGTCCTCGGCGCCCCCATCTCCACCACCGTCATCGTCTTCGAACTGACCGGCGGCTACGAACTCTCCATCGCGCTCCTGCTGACTGTCGCCGTCGCACATGGCATCACCCAGACCATCCACGGCCATTCCTGGTTCCAGTGGCAGCTTGAAATGCGGGGCCTGTTCCTTGTGGAAGGCCCTCACCGGGCTCTCGGCCAGACCATCCGCGTCATGGATTTCATGGAACCGCTGGATGAAGAAGACGAACCCGTCACCTACGACCCGGAAACCGGCGCTCCATCGCTCAGGCCAACCGATACGCTGGAGGCCTCTCTGCGCGCATTCGACAAGGGAGGCCATGACCGCCTGCCGGTGGTCGACCTGAAGGATTCTTCAAAGGTCATCGCCTTTGCGAGCCACGTCCGTGCGCTGCGCTTCTTCAACCGCGCGCTGGTGGACATGAGCGAGGAAGAGCACCGATAAGCGTTATCTTCCAGGAGCTTGGTCGCCCGAAGCGAGGAAGAAGGTTTTGTTAACCATACCGTCACGGCTAAAATCTTTGCACAAGTTTAACCATGTGCCGCGCTTGAAGCGCTCACGCCGCACGTCGACCATCCTTGGTAAACGCATTCGATTCGTAGGTGGCGGAAAGCCCGGTGTTGAACGAGGAAGCCAAAGCCCTGTCAGACGGTCTCGCGCACTCGCACGAGATCACGGACTATGACTTCTGGCGCGCGCTGAAATCCATCGAGGACGAACTCTACTGGCTCGAACGCAACCGCAGGCCGATCCCCATCGACCTGGTCTATGTCCGTGCCATCGTCCGCACCGCGCGCCAGAAGCGCCTCTTCATTGCCTGCGACCCGGCGCCCTTCGACTCATTCTGAGCTTCAGGACAGGTTTTCCTTGAGGAAGGTCACCGTTCTCTGCCAGGCAAGGTCTGCGGCTTCCTTGTCGTATCGCGCCTCCGACGTGTCGTTGTTGAAGGCGTGGTTTACCCCCTCATAGACATGGATGGTGAACGTCTTCCCCGCCCCTTCGAGCGCGGTGCGATAAGCATCGATACCCGCGTTGATCCGCTCATCGAGCCCCGCATAGTGGAGCAGCAGTGGCGCCTCGATCTTCGAGACCTCGCCCGCATCGGCCTGACGCCCGTAATAGGCAACGCCTGCATCGAGCTCGGGATCGTTGACGGCAAGCTCATTCACCAGCCCTCCGCCCCAGCAGAAGCCGATGGCGCCGACATTGCCATTGGTCGCATCATGCCCGGCAAGAAACGCCCGTGTCGCAACCGCGTTGCGCACGGTCTGGCCACCGTCGAGTTGGCCGATCATTTCGCGCGCCCTGTCCTCATCCTCCGGCGTGCCGCCGGACGGCGACAGGAAATCGGGCGCCAGCGCAACAAACCCTTCAAGCGCCATGCGTCGCGCCACATCGCGGATATGCGGGTTGAGACCACGGTTCTCGTGAATGACGATCACGGCCGGCAATTTCCGCTCCACCCCCGCAGGGCGGACGAGATAGCCCATCATCTCCCCGCCGTCGCCGGCATAGGTGATGTCTTCCGCGGTGATGCGCGCGTCGTCTTCGGCGACCATGGCAGCGCGCGCGGAATTCGCTGCGAGCATCGGCACGATGGCTGCGGCCGCGGCTCCGGAACCCGCCAGCTTCGTCAGTCTGCTCATGAAGGCGCGGCGGTCGAGTGTGAGATGCGTGTATTCGTCATAGGCGTCAATCATCGCCTGGGTGATCTTCGGCTGATCCTGCATGAATTCCCTCCCGTTCGCTGGTTGGTTCCCGCCGCTTTGCAAGGTAGGGCCCAGCTGGAAAAGGTCCATTCACAGCCGCGTGAGTGCGCGGCAGTCCTTCCACCTCCGGCGGGGACTTCCTATATTTGGCGCACACAAAAAAGGAGCGATGCCTCATGTGGTCCATCGGAGAACTGTCGAAGCGCGTGGGCGTGAAGGTGCCGACAATCCGGTACTACGAAGAGACGGGTCTGATCGAGCCGCCCGAACGCTCCTCCGGCAACCAGCGTCGCTATGGCAGGCAGGCCATGGAGCGCCTCGCCTTCATCCGTCATGCCCGCGACCTGGGTCTCGGCATCGACGCCATCCGCTCACTCATCGAACTGAGCGGCCACCCCGAAAAGCCGTGCGAGGCGGCCGACAGCATCGCGCGCGAGCATCTCGTAGAAGTGCGCAAACGCATAGCGCGCCTGCAAAGGCTCGAACTCGAACTGCAGCGCATTGTCGATAGCTGCGACAGCGGCGCGGTCTGCGACTGCCACGTTCTACGGGCACTCGCAGACCATTCGCTGTGCGAAAGCGAGCACTGATCCTCAGAACGGGCAGCTTTGCCGGCTGTCAGCATCTTGGTTCATGGGCCACAAACCGGTACAAATAGAAAACATCCTTGGGCTTTGGCCCCCGAATCACCATATGCAGGTCCGATGTCCGGCTTCCCTGACGATATACCGTTCTTCGATGAGGACGACCCGACCCCGCCTCCCCCGGCAGCGCAGAAACCTTCGGGCATTGCAGCGCGCGCCATGGCCGCGCGCTCGGGCGGTCCCGACACGCGCTATCTCGATGCGCTCAATCCCGAGCAGCGTCTTGCCGTGGAGACGACCGAAGGTCCCGTCCTGGTGCTCGCTGGCGCCGGCACCGGCAAGACACGGGTTCTGACCACCCGCATCGCGCATATTCTGGCCTCCGGCCGCGCCTATCCCTCGCAGATCCTCGCCGTGACCTTCACCAACAAGGCCGCCCGCGAGATGAAGCTGCGCATCGGCACGCTGGTGGGCGAGGCCATCGAGGGCATGCCGTGGCTCGGCACCTTCCACTCAATCGGCGTCAAGATCCTGCGCAAACATGCAGAACTTGCGGGCCTGAAGAGCTCCTTCACCATTCTCGACACCGACGACCAGATCCGCCTCCTGAAGCAGATCATCCAGGCAGAGGGGCTGGACGACAAGCGCTGGCCGCCACGCCAGTTCGCCCAGATGATCGATGGCTGGAAGAACAAGGGGCTCGCCCCGAAGGAGATCCCCGAGGGGGATGCGCGTGCCTTCGCCAATGGCAAGGGCCGCGAGCTTTACACCGCCTATCAGGAGCGCCTGAAGACGCTCAACGCCGTCGATTTCGGCGATCTCCTGTGCCATCCGATCCGCATTCTGCGCGACAATCCGGATGTGCTTTCAGAGTATCACCGCAGGTTCCGCTACATCCTCGTCGACGAGTATCAGGACACCAACACCGCACAATATCTGTGGCTGCGCCTCCTCGCCCAGCGCCCCAAGAGCACCGAACCGGTCAATATCTGCTGCGTCGGCGACGACGACCAGTCCATCTATGGCTGGCGCGGCGCGGAAGTGGACAACATCCTGCGCTTCGAGAAGGATTTTCCAGGCGCCGCCGTCATTAGGCTGGAGCGCAATTACCGCTCCACCGCGCATATTCTGGGCGCCGCCTCCCATCTCATCGCCAACAATGAAGGCCGCCTCGGCAAAACCCTCTTCACCGAGCATTCCGACCCCGACGACCCCAAGGTGAAGGTCCACGCCGCCTGGGATTCGGAAGAGGAAGCCCGCGCCGTCGGCGAGGAGATCGAGGCGCTTCAGGTGAAGGGCCACGCGCTCAACGACATCGCCATCCTCGTGCGCGCCTCCTTCCAGATGCGCGAGTTCGAAGACCGTTTCGTCACGCTGGGGCTCAACTACCGCGTCATCGGCGGCCCGCGCTTCTATGAGCGCATGGAGATCCGCGACGCGCTTGCCTATTTCCGCATCGTCGCGCAGGCGGCGGACGACCTCGCCTTCGAGCGCATCGTCAATGTGCCCAAGCGCGGGCTTGGCGAAGCCAGCGTCCGGCAGATTCACGATGTCTCGCGCATGCGCGAGGCCCCCCTCCTCCAGGCCGCGCGCGATCTCGTCGGCACGGAGGAGATGAAGCCCAAGCCGCGCGCCTCGCTGCGCACGCTTGTCGACAATATCGAGCGCTGGCAGGGCATGCTCGATCGCACGCCGCACACCGAACTTGCCGAGATCATCCTCGAGGAGTCCGGCTATACGGATATGTGGAAGAACGACCGCTCCGCCGAAGCGCCGGGCCGGCTGGAAAACCTCAAGGAGCTGATCCGCTCCATGGAGGATTATGACAGCCTGCGCGGCTTCCTGGAGCATGTGGCTCTCGTCATGGATGCCGAGCGCGACGAGGAACTCGACGCCGTCAGCCTGATGACGCTGCATTCGGCCAAGGGTCTCGAATTCCCCACCGTGTTCCTGCCCGGCTGGGAGGAAGGTCTCTTCCCCCACCAGCGCGCCCTCGATGAGGGCGGCCGCTCCGGCCTCGAGGAAGAGCGGCGGCTCGCGTATGTGGGCCTCACCCGCGCCAAGAAGAACCTGCATCTGTGGTTCGCCTCCAACCGGCGCATTCACGGCCTCTGGCAATCCACCATCCCCTCGCGCTTCCTCGACGAGCTTCCCGAAGCGCATGTGGATGTGGCCGAGGAAAGCAGCAGCTATGGCGGTTATTCCGCCGGTCAGCCCGGCCGGCCCAACCCCTATGGCAAATCCCGCTTCGACGATCAGGCCGCCTTTTCAAACAGCTACGCCACGCCCGGCTGGCAGCGTGCCCAGAAAAACCGGACCGAGGCGACGGCGCGCAACTGGGGCAACCGCTCCGGCCATCAGGTAGAGCGCATCGGCTATGGCGAGGCGGATTCTGGCTATGGCGCCGGACGCGGTTCGGTCAAGGGCCGCGTGATCGAAGGAGAGCTGGTCGCCAAATCCGTGTCCGACACCCCCTCTGCCTTCAAGGTCGGCGACCGGGTGTTCCATCTCAAATTCGGCAATGGCAATATCGCGGCAATCGAGGGCAACAAGCTCACCATCGATTTCGACAAGGCGGGCCAGAAGCGCGTGCTCGACGGCTTTGTCCAGCGGGTTTAGGCCCAGTACGGGAAAAGCAGGGATCGTCTCCCTGCCTGAAACGCCTGACAGCAGTGGTCCGGGCGAAAGTCGCCGACGCTTGGTCAGGCGGCTTCAGGCTTCACATACACAAACTTGCCGTCCGCATTCTTTTCGCGGTTGAGAACGCCCGTACGCGCATGGCGCGAAAGCGGTCCGGAAAACGCATTCGACTTGTAACGCATGCCAAACGCCTCCTGACAGCGGGCGACGATGTCGCCAATGGTCCGCGGCTCATCGAAAAAATCGCTCTCAAGCAGCTCGTTCAACGCAGAAACGGCGCCCTTTGCGCTATCGGTGGTTGTCTTGCGGCGCCCCGGGCGTGGCGTATTGCGCACGACATGCATCATACCCGGGCCTGCGATAAACTCGTTAATCCCACCTTCGGCGAAACCGCCGGCCTGCCCCTCGCGTTGCCCCAGCACCAGTTCGACCACACGCAGCTGGACAGCCTCCGATTCGAACTTGTTTACCGCCTCGGACAGCTCGGCAAGCTGCTGCTTTAACTTGTCGAAATCCTTGATCATGAATCCGCCCCGGCACCACGAACGCCCACGCTCCACGGGCGAACCGAGCACATATGTCTCCATAAGCATTCCGTGAGTCAAGAGTGCGGCAACGCCGTATAGGCTAAACGTCTACTCTGTGCCGGATATTCCCCTGATTTCCGGCGAACAGATTGTCGGCACGCGTCAAATGCAATTGTAAATTGAGAACACATTGTCAGGAGTCGTCATCTTCCTGCAGGAATTGACGAACGATCACCGCCTGATTCCGGTCACGGTCCGTAGCGGAGAACAACAGTGTCAGAGGTCCTTTCCTGGCCGCCTCCCTCAATTGTTCGAGCCATTCTTCACGGCCGGCCAGTTCCTCCCGGTATCGCTGACGGAACGTTTCCCAGCGCCCGGGCTCGTGGGCATACCATTTGCGCAGTTCATGGCTGGGGCCGATCTCCGGCATCCACGCGTCAAGTGCTGCGCGTTCCTTGCTGATACCACGCGGCCATAGGCGATCAATCAGGATCCGCCTTCCATCGCGGTCCTCCACCGGGTCATAGATGCGCTTCAGTCGAATATCGGAAATCGCCATGACGTTCCTCCCGGCTAGGGTCATATTAATAGGTCCTGACCCTGGCTTCTCGATGCAATCGATCACACCTCAGGATTGAAGATCAAGGCAATCCTTTCCCAACCATGTCTCAGTAAAGTGCGTATGTGGGGTTGAACCCGTCCCCATAGCCACATGGCAACATACAACCTCAACCCTGAACCTCCCGTCGGCCTCCAGGCGACGGGAGGTTTTCTTCATGACCATCCCTTGCGACAAGATGGGGCTTTGCATACGGTCCGGACTTGCGCGTAATATGGGCCATGAAAATAGAGCACCCCCGGCACACAGCCATCTGGTTCAAACTGGGCGCGGCGACACTGCTCCTGGCCGCATTCACCGGGCTGGCCTTTGCCATGTGGCTGGAAAACGGGGCCGGCATTTTTCTCGCACTCGTCGAGTCCGGGTTGTCCTGGTGCTTTTGACGCCATCTTTCAGCATTTCGTTTCGGGTAAACTTCAATGATGCGCTCCATCCTTATCGGCATCCTGGCGGTCATGGCCGTCGGCGTCGGGCTTCTCACCTTCCAGTGGTATCAAAAACAGAGTTCGGGCGAAGCCTTCGGCGTGCCGTTCGAACTGGTCGATCAGGATGGCAACCCGATCACCGAAGCCGCCTTCAGGGGCGGGCCTCGCGTCGTCTTCTTTGGTTTCACGCATTGCCCGGAAGTGTGCCCAACCACCCTTTTCGAACTCGATGGCTATCTCGAACAACTGGGCGATGAAGCCGCCGACATCAAACCCTATTTCGTTTCCATTGACCCGGAGCGCGATACCCCCGAGGTTATGAAGACCTATCTGTCGAATTTCTCGGACCGCATCACCGGCATCACCGGTGACCCGGAAGAAGTCGCCGCCATGGCCAAGGGGTTCTCCATCTATGTGCGCAAGGTCGAGCTGGAAGATGGCGACTACACGATGGATCACACCGCCTCGATCCTGCTGCTCGACAGCGATGGCGACTTTTTCGGCACGATCGCCTATGAAGAAAACAGTGAAACTGCCATCGCCAAGCTGAAGCGTCTGGCAAACGAAACCTGACACCGGAAATTCATGGGCCAGACACGACTTTTCCTGACGGCGCCGCGCGAGCAGGCCGAATCGATCTTCTCTATTCTCGACGCGCATTTTGAAGATGACGGGCTGCCGATCAGCATATTCGAGCCGGAGGAAGACAGCGGTATCTTCCAGATCTCGATCTACACCGAAGACGACGCCGACAGCCTGGAACAAAGGGTGCTGGAAAGCCTTGCAGATGTTTCGCCCCTTCCCCTGCTAGAGCGCGAGGACGTTCCGGAGATCGACTGGGTCAGTCATTCTCTGGAGGGGCTGCGCCCGGTTCGCGTCGGCCGCTTTCTGGTTCACGGCAGCCATGACCGGCATTTGCAGCGCATCGGCGACATCGCAATAGAAATCGATGCAGGCCTCGCCTTCGGCACGGGCCATCACGGAACGACCGCCGGCTGCCTCAGTGCGCTCGCCCATATCCTCAAAAGCGAGCACCCGCGCAACGCGCTGGACCTGGGCACCGGCAGTGCCGTGCTGGCCATTGCAATTGCCAGGAGCGCCCGCATTCCTGTTCTGGCGACCGACATCGATCCCGTGGCCACCGAAGTTGCCAGAACGAACGTTCGTCTCAATGGCGTTGCCGGACTGGTCGAGGCACACACGGCGCCCGGTTTTCATCACAGTGTTTTCGCGCGCGAGAAGCCATTTGACCTGATCGTCGCCAACATCCTTGCCCGTCCGCTGATGGCACTCGCGCCGGCGATGGCGCAGCACCTCACCTCTGGTGGCTCACTCGTATTGTCGGGCATTCTGGAGCGCCAGAGACGCGCGGTCGTGGCAGCCTATGGCGGACAGGGTTTCCGCCATGTGCGCACGCAGGCGCGCGAAGGCTGGGTCACCATCCATATGAAGCGCTGACGGAGCGCAGCGCCTGCACCAACAAAAAACCCCGAAAGCAGAGCTTTCGGGGTTTTGACAGAAACGCTGCGTCCAGCGGATCAGAACATGTGCGACACGCTGCGGCTGCGCTTGAGTTCGTCACGGTTGTAGCCGTGCGCGCGCAGGGTTTCGTCGTCCAGCATCAGAAGCGCGCCGTTGACATAGCTCCGGACCTGCTTCTGACGAGCTTCGATCAGCGCGTCGAATGCGCCGCGGAAAAAGCCACGCTTTTGGGCCATCTGATATCTCCTTGAATGTTTGCAACGGAAGTACCGTTGTCCATGGCCCTATAAATAAGCCCGCGAAGCCCGTGCAACCAGCGCCGATTGCGCATGGCTACCATCTGATTTTGCATTGCAGCAAAGCAATTGTGCAGTGCGACATAAACATTCTGTTGTCGGAAAGACGTTCCGCTTCCTGAGACCATGCTATAGGTTCGAGCCGATTTTCAGACGAAGCGGCAAGGTTCCATGTTTCAATCTTTTGACGTTACCGCCGACCCGAGCCAGGGCATCACGCGCGTTGGCCAACTGCGCAGGGCGCTGGCGAAAGCAGGCCTCGACGGCTATCTGGTTCCCCGTGCAGACGAACATCAGGGTGAAGATGTCGCCCCGTCCTCCGAGCGGCTTGCGTGGCTGACGGGCTTCACCGGATCGGCAGGCGCGGCACTGGTCCTCAAAGATCGTGCCATTCTCTTTGTCGACGGCCGCTATACGCTTCAGGCGGCCGAGCAGACCGATCCATCGATCTTCACCGTTGAAAGCCTGATAGACACCCCGCCGCGCGAATGGATCGCCAGGAACGCACCCACGGGCAGCCGCATCGGTTTTGATCCATGGCTGCACACCGTCGCCGAGCTGCGGGCCCTGCGCGACAAAGCCAGGGCACGCAGCATCGAGCTCGTTCCGGTAGACGACAACATGATCGACGGCATCTGGGAGGATCGCCCCTCTCCACCGCTGGCACAGGCCCGCATTCAGTCGAAGGACTATGCTGGCGAGCTCGCCACCGCAAAGCTGGAACGCATGGCGAAGGCCATACGCGAAGCCGGCGCCGACTGCACCGTCCTCACCGACCCGTCATCGATTGCCTGGGCATTCAACATTCGTGGACAGGATGTGCCGCATACGCCCCTGGCCCTTGGCTTCGCCATTCTCCCCGTGGACGGGCGCCCGCTGCTTTTCCTCGACAGACGCAAGCTCGACCGTGAAACCGAGGCCTATCTGACACAGCTCGCCGATCTGAAGGCGCCATCCACGCTGGAGGCAGAGCTTTCCCGCTGCGCAAAGAGCACCGGTTCAATCGGCCTTGATCCCTCGCTCGCTGCAGAACGTCTGCGGTTGGTTGTGGAAGAAGCCGGCGGAAGCGTCATCGATCTTGACGATCCCGCCCGTCTCCCCCGGGCAATCAAGAACGCAACGGAGCTTGAAGGCGCACGCACCGCCCATCGCCGGGACGGCGTTGCCATGGCCCGTTTTCTCTCATGGCTCGACCGGCAGGAGCCGGGCACGGTCGACGAGATCAGCGCGGTACGAAAGCTGGAGGAAAGCCGGGCCGAGACGGGTCAGAGCCTGCAGATGCCCCTGCGCGACATTTCCTTCGATACGATATCCGGCGCGGGTCCCAATGGTGCGATCATCCATTATCGCGTCACGACGAAGACCAACCGTACCCTTGCCGCAAACGAGCTCTATCTGGTCGATTCCGGCGCACAGTATGAGGATGGAACCACAGACATCACCCGGACGGTCATCATCGGCCGTCCAGGCGAGGAAATGCGCGAGCGCTACACGCGGGTTCTGAAGGGCCTCATCGCGCTCTCCACCATACGCTTTCCCAAAGGCACACGCGGCATGGACCTCGATCCGTTCGCCCGCCACGCCTTATGGCAGGCAGGTCTCGACTATGCGCACGGCACCGGGCATGGCGTCGGTTCCTACCTTGCCGTCCATGAAGGCCCGCAGCGCATCGCCAGAACAGGAACGCAGGTTCTGGAAGCAGGCATGATCCTGTCCAACGAACCCGGCTACTACAAGCCCGGCAGCTATGGGATCCGGCTTGAGAACCTGATCGTGGTGGAGCCGGCCTCCGCCATTCCCGGCGGAGAGATCGACATGCACGGTTTCGAAACGCTGACTTTGTGCCCCTTCGACCGCCGCCTGATCGACCCCGGTATGCTGTCACCGCAGGAGCGCGACTGGCTCGACACCTATCATGCCCGCGTGCGGGAAACGCTTGCACCGCTGCTCGACGGTGAAACGCTCGACTGGCTCGAAAAGGCAACGGCCCCGTTGGACTGACGGCGCCTTACTGCCCGGTCAGGTGGCGGAGCAGAATGAGCACCGCTGCCGCGGAGAGAAACATCGGCATCATGCCGCCGGCAACAAGCGAGACGACGACGCCGGTCGCCAGCGCGGCGATTTCGGGTATGCCGCCATTCATCGCCGCCGGCGCCACCAGCGTGGTCAGAACAGCGGCGGGAACGGCGTTCAGCCCGGCCTCGACGCGCGGATGAATGCGCTCGAACCGCGACAGCACCATGTGGCCGCCGATGCGCGTCAGGAAGGTCAGCACCGCGCCAGCAAGTATGATCCAGACCGTCGTGCTCATGAGCTCTCCTCACGCCCGCGCGCGTTCGGTGCCATGACCGCCGCCAGCGCCACACCCGCAATGGCGCCGATGGAAACATGCCAGGGAGAGCCGACCGTGGAATAGGCAAGCATGGAAACCGCCGCGCTCATCAGCACGACCGGTAGCCAGAACGAGCGCTTGCGAAAGCTCATGACGAGGCCAAGGAAATAGATCGGCAGCAGGAAGTCGATGCCAAGCGCATGCGCATCGGGCAATAGATTACCAAACAGCGCACCGAGCCAGCCTTCCACCACCCAGCAGAGATAAAGCGGCAGCGCCGCTCCCATATACCAGCCGAACGTGATCCTGCCATGCGTTTCGCTGCGCCGCTCGGCCTCGGCGAAAACGGGATCGGCCAGAAGAAAGAAACCCAGCAGCCGCTGCACCGGCCCCCAATGGGCAATGCGCCGGCCGGTGGTGGCCGAGTAGAGAACGTGACGGAAGTTGACGGCAAGGATCGACAGCACAATCAGCCACGGCGCAACCTTCTGGCCGAAGAGATCGATCCCCACCATCTGGCTGGCGCCCGCGAATACGGTCGCGCTCATCAACACGGCTTCGAACACGGTCAGACCGTTCTCGACCGCCAGCGCTCCGAACAGGAAGCCGAACGGCAACGCCGCGACCACCACGGGCACGCTGTCGCGCACCCCTTGCGCAAAATCGCGCGGGCGCGCGCTTTCCTTGGCAATGTCGGCAGTCATCATCCCTCCAGAGGTCTGAAATCTAGGTCAACAGGACTGACCAGTCACATGAATTCCGTTGAGCCACGCATCAGCGGCAGTTTACGCCCCCACCCGCTCGAACCAGGCGTCCTCGTCGATAACCTCCACGCCGAGATCCGCGGCCTTCTTCAGCTTTGATCCCGCACCGGGCCCGGCAACCACCAGATCCGTCTTCTTGGACACGGACCCTGCCACCTTCGCCCCCAGCCGTTCGGCCATGGCCTTGGCTTCGTCGCGCGACATGCGCTCCAGCGCGCCGGTAAACACGATGGTCTTGCCGGCAACGGGCGAATCCATCGCTGGCCGTTCCGCCTCCTGCACATCGATTTCGCCGGCCAGCGCCTCCACCAGTTCGCGGTTGTGTGCCTCGCCAAAGTAGTGTGCCAGCGAATCGATCACCGCATCGCCGATGTCATCCAGCGCGTCCATTTCCTCGCGCGCCTGCGCGTCGCCATTGGCCACCGCCAGCACGGCATCGTGGAACTCCTGCCAGGAGCCATAGGCCCGCGCCAGCGTCTTCGCCGTCTGCTCGCCCACATGGCGAATGCCGAGCGCATAGATGACCCGCTCCAGCGCGATGGAGCGCCGCGCCTCGATGGCGTCGAACAGGTTGGCGGCCGAGGTCGCGCCCCACCCTTCCTTGTCCTTCAGCTTCTTGAGATTGTCGCCATCGCGCCTTGCGAGCGTAAAAATGTCGCCGGGCGCCTTCACCGGCAGATCGGGATCGTTGAAGAAGAACTCGATCTGCTTGTCGCCCAGCCCGTCAATGTCGAAGGCGCGCCGCGACACGAAGTGGCGCAGATGCTCGACCCGCTGGAACGGGCAGGCAAATTCGCCTGAACAGCGGCGCACCACGCCCTCCGCGCCCGAGCCGATCCCCTCGCGCACCACCGGCGTCTTCAGTTCGCATGGGCACACGCTCGGAAACTCGAAAGCCTGCGCATCCGCCGGTCGCTTCTCCTCGATCACGCCAAGGATCTGCGGGATCACATCGCCCGCGCGCTGCACCGTCACCGTGTCGCCGATCATCACGCCCAGCCGTTCGATCTCTTCGGCATTGTGCAGCGTTGCATTGGTCACCACCACACCGCCCACCGTGACGGGCTCGAGCCGCGCAACAGGCGTCAGCGCGCCCGTGCGGCCCACCTGAATGTCGATCCCGTTCAGAATGGTCGTCGCCTTCTCGGCAGGAAATTTGTGGGCGATCGCCCAGCGCGGGCTGCGCGACACGAAGCCCAGCCGCTGCTGCAGCGCCAGATCGTCCACCTTGTAGACCACGCCGTCGATGTCGTAGGGCAGCGTCGCCCGCCTTTCCTCGATCATGCGGTATTGCGCCAGAAGCGCCTCCGCGCTCTCGCACCGCTTCATCAGATCGTTGACGCGAAAGCCATAGCGCTCCAGCGCCGCCACCATGCCCGTCTGCGTGTCGGACGGCATGTCGGAGACCTCACCCCAGGCATAGGCGAAGAATTTGAGCGGCCGCGCGGCCGTCACGGAGGAGTCCAGCTGGCGCAGCGAGCCTGCCGCCGTGTTGCGCGGGTTCACATAGGTCTGCTTGCCCGCTTCCTCCTGCCTCTTGTTAAGCGCGAAAAAGTCGGCATGGGTCATGTAGACCTCGCCGCGCACCTCGATCACCTCGGGCGGCTCTCCATCGAGCACATTGGGAATATCCGTCACGGCCCGCGCATTGGCCGTCACGTTCTCGCCTTCCTGCCCGTCTCCGCGAGTCGCAGCCGAAACGAGCCGCCCCTTTTCGTAGCGCAGGGAAAGCGAAAGACCGTCGATCTTCGGCTCGGCCGTCATCGCCACCGGCGCATCCGCGTCGAGTTTCAGATAGCGACGGATGCGCGCCACGAAATCGACCACATCCTCATCGGAAAACGCGTTGTCGAGCGAAAGCATCGGCACCTTGTGCCGCACCTTCTCGAACTTTTCCGAGATGGGAGCGCCCACACGCCGGGAAGGCGAATCCTCCCGCACCAGTTCGGGAAAGCGCTGCTCGATGGCCAGATTGCGCCGCCGCAGCGCATCATATTCCGCATCCGAAATCGTCGGCGCGTCTTCGGCATGATAGCGTTTGTCGTGCCCGGCAATCTCCTGAGCGAGCTTTTCAAGCTCGTCCCTGGCTTGGGCTTCCGTCAAACTGTCAACGGCTTGCTTGGCTTTGGGCATGACAACATATCCGGATGTGAACTGGAGCGCAGTTTAGTCTATCCGCGCGCGGTTTTGGCAGCCGTCTTTTTACGCGGCTCATCCCTGCTGACAAGGCCAGCCAAAAACCCTTGAACAGGAACCGTTCAGGAAACCGCTTCACTGCCCCTGAGCAGGCGTTGGGCGGCAGCGCGCGCCTCGTCGGTCACGGTGGCACCCGCCAGCATGCGGGCAATTTCCTCCTGCCTGGCATCGGTGTCCATGACCGAAACCCCGGTGGCGACCCGGTCGGTGCCGCCGCTCTTGGCGATGAGATAGTGTGTACCTGCGCGCGCGGCCACCTGTGGCGCATGGGTCACCGAAAGCACCTGGATACGCTCGGCGAGCCGCGCGAGACGCTGCCCGATGGCATCCGCCACGGCACCGCCGACACCCGTATCGATCTCGTCGAACACCAGCGTTGGCGCCGATCCGCGATCCGCCAGCACCACCTTGAGTGCGAGAAGAAAGCGCGAGAGCTCGCCGCCGGAGGCCACTTTCATCATCGGCCCTGCCCGCGTGCCGGGGTTGGTGCGCACCCAGAATTCCACGTGGTCGATGCCTTCCTCGCCGCGGTCGTCGGCTTCCGTGGAAATCTCGACAATGAACTCCGCACGCTCGAGCTTCAGGGCCGGCAGCTCAGCCATCACCGCCCTGCTGAGAGAGGCTGCTGTCTCGCGGCGCAATTGCGACAGCGCCGCCGCCGCAGCGTCATAAGTGCCGACTGCCGCCCTGGCTTCCTGCTCCAGCACTGCCAGCCGCTCTTCGCCAGCGTCCAGCTCATCCAGATCGCCCACCATGCGGGCGCAGAGCTCGGCGAGGTCGTCCACCTGCACATTGTGTTTGCGGGCAACGGCGCGCAGCGCAAAAAGCCGCTCTTCCGTGTCTTCCAGACGCTGCGGATCGAATTCCGTAGCCCGCATCGCCTCATCCACGGCAGATTGTGCCGCATCGAGCGAAAGCAGGGCCGAATCAAGCGGCTCGATGATCCCGTCCAGCAGACCAGGCGCATCCTGCGCCTTGCGCTGCAGCCGGCGCAAAAGGCTTGAAAGCTGCGACACCGGCGAGGCATTGCCGGACAGCACCTCCTGTGCATCGGAAATGTCGCTGGCGATCTTTTCCGCGCGCATCATCCCTGCGCGCTCCTCGGCCAGCACCGCCTCTTCATCAGGTCGCGGGTCGAGCTTGGAAAGCTCCTCGACCGAGGCTCTCAGAAAATCGGCCTCCCGCGCCGCCGCTTCGACACGCGCCCTGTGCCGCGCCAGGTCCTGCTCGCATTTGCGCAGGTCACGCCATGCAAGCCGCACCCGCGCGACAGCCTCGCCATGCCCGCCGAAAGCATCGAGGAGATCGCGGTGAATACCTGCGTCCACCAGCGCGCGCTCGTCATGCTGCCCGTGGATCTCCACGAGCTGGCGTCCCACCTGCCGCATCAGCGCCACGCTGGAGGGCTGATCGTTGATGAAGACGCGCGTGCGCCCGTCGGCGCTCTGCACACGGCGCAGAATGATGTCGCCCTCATCGTCGATCGCGTTCTCCGCCAGCACCGCGCGAACAGGGTGAGAGCCCGGCAGATCGAACACGGCGATAACCTGCCCCTGATCCGCCCCATGACGCACCAGCGAAGCGTCGCCGCGCCCGCCGAGCGCCAGCGAAAGAGAATCGAGAAGAATGGATTTGCCGGCACCGGTTTCACCGGTCAGCACCGAGAGCCCCCCGGAGAAATCCATGTCGAGGCGTTCAATCAGGACGATATCGCGGATCGACAGGTGAGATAGCATGGTGAGGGTCAGGACCTGTTGATATGGCCGTAATGGTCGGCCTGATTTGTGCGGATACGCGAAGCAAGGCTGCAGGAAGACTTATTGTCTTTCAAGGCCTTGCGACAAAGTAATCCGTGCAAATAAGGCCGATCCGAAGGACGTTCGATAGACCGGCGACCTGCCGCGTCAAACACCTTGACCGGGGGGAAGACCCCGCTCTGCGGGCTTTTCCTTGCATCTCGTGGTCTATCGAACGCCATTGCGACCATATCAACAGGTCCCGACCCTAATGCGTCAGCCGCCCAGAATCGCTGCCCCAGCCTTGGAGATCCACGAACCGGCATTCTCGCGCGGTTCCAGTCCGCCAGACTGCAGCAGGGCGTAGGAGTCCTTGTACCAGTCGCTGTCCGGGAAGTTATGCCCCAGAACGGCAGCGGCCGTCTGCGCTTCCGAGACGAGCCCCATGGCGTAATAGGATTCCGTCAGACGTGCCAGCGCTTCCTCGACATGGCGCGTGTTGGGATAGCTCTCCACCACACCACGGAAGCGGCGCACGGCGGCGACATACTCGCGGCGCTCGAGATAATAGCGTCCGATCTGCATTTCCTTGCCTGCGAGCTGGTCGCGGGAGAAGCGGATTTTGGCCTGCGCATCCTCGACATATTCTGAATCGGGCCAGCGCTGCACCACCTCTTCCATCGCTTCCAGCGTACGGCGTGCCTCGCGCTGATCCTGCGTCACGTCGCGAATCTGGCGGAAATAGCTCAGTCCCACGAGATACTGCGCATAGGCCGCATCGTCCGTGGTGGGATAAAGCGCCACATAGCGCTTGCCGCCATTGATCGCTTCATCGTAGTTGCCCTGCCGGTAGTTGGCGAAGGTGTTCATCACCATCGCCTTGCGGGCATACTCTGAATAGGGATGCTGCCTGTCGATGGATTCGAATTTCGCGCTCGCCTCTTTCAGGCGGCCTGCATTCATGTTCGCCAGTGCCTGATTGTAAAGCACGTCAGCCGGATCGGTCTGCTCGACATAGGTCGACAGGTCCAGATCCTTCTCCGCATTGCATGCAGAAAGAAGAAGCGAAACGCCAAGCAGCGAAGCTGTCGTAACGGCAGCTCTGCCTGTTCTGGTCATGCCGGCAACAAAAGTTGAACGCATTTCGCCTCTCGCAAACGGAAACTCGATTTCGGAACGCAGTCATAGAGCATATGACCGCCACGCGGCAACGCTATTGCCCGCCAATCGTACAATTTTGTGGCGTTTGACGAGGAAAGACCGTTCGCAAATGCAGCAAAAAGCGGATTTCAGAGTGTCCAGGGCGCGTAGACCGGCGCACTCACCGCCACCATTTCAGCCCGGCGTCCCTGCTCACGGCGTGTCGTCTCGACAATCTCGTAGGCAGAACGGTCGGTCAGAAGATGACGCAGAGCCGCTGCATTGAGCCGGTGCCCGCCGCGATAGGAACGGAAGCAGCCGATGAAGCGTGCGCCTGCAAGAGCCAGATCGCCAACTGCGTCGAGCATCTTGTGGCGGACGAACTCGTCGGAATAGCGCAGGCCTTCCATATTGATGACCTTGTGGTCTTCGCCAATCACGACCGAGTTCTCCAGAGAAGAGCCCAGCGCATAGCCGGCAGCCCACAACCGTTCGACATCCTTGATGAAACCGAACGTGCGTGCGCGCGCAACCTCCTGCCGGAAGTTGGCTGCATTGAGATCGAGGCCGAGCGACTGACGGCCAATGGCCGGCGTGTCGAAGTCGATTTCGACCTCGAAGCGCGTTCCGTCATAAGGGCGGAATTCCGCCCATGAGCCGCCATTGTCGATCCGCACGGGCTTCACGACGCGAATATAGCGCCGCTTGACGGGGAGCGTGGCAATACCCGCCTGCTCGAACGCGTCGACAAAACCAATGGCGCTGCCGTCGAGAACAGGCACCTCGCTTCCATCGATTTCAATCGCTACATTGTCGATGCCGACAGCCAGAAGGGCAGCCATCAGGTGCTCGACGGTTGCGACGAACTCCCCGCGTGCATCACCAAGGGCAGTACAGAGATCGGTCTGGCAGACCTCGGAAGCGAGCGCGCGAATCACACGGCCGGTACCGGCCTCGTCGATTCGCTGGAAAACGATACCCGTGTCGGGTTCGGCGGGGGAGAAATGAATGGAGACGGGCTTGCCGCTATGGACACCGATGCCCGAGAGCGAGCAGCGCGCTTTGAGTGTCGTCTGATATTCGAGCAAAATGGTCCCCGTGTGCTCTTCAAGGCCTGCGCTGTTTCAGCGCCGGCGTGTCCAACGTTTCAGGACGACACCCCCAAAATGCGTCCCACACCCCACCTTTAATCGCAACGAAAGATAATGTTGCCGAATACAGACTCCAAATCACGGTTTCTTACTCGATGTTACGGCATAAGAAAAATACGAATGTCGTATAACTTTCTGAATTATTTACGGAATTTTAACAAAAAGGGGGATGCGTCGCATCCCCCCATCGAACATATGTAACAGTTTCTATTGCCCGGAGCATCGGACCTGAAAGTGGAAGCGCTCTAGTTGGCTTGCCGGCGAAGGAACGCGGGAATCTCCAGGTGATCGTCTTCCTGCACATTGCGCGGCTGTGTGGTGAGACGGCCATGTTCATCCAGGCGTCCCTGACGCGGTGCGTAGAGCTGCCCCTCGTTTTCGGGCGTGCGGCGCGGCTGAGGCGTCGCCTGACGCAGCTTCGGCTCACGCGGCTGCTCCACATAGCCCTGCTCGCCGTCGCGGCGGGAAAGGCCGTGCGTAAGCCGCTTGATGAGCCCCATCGGACCGCGATCCTCATGTTCCTGCGTCTTGGCTTCCATCTCGGCCTTCACGACCGGCGGGAAGTCTTCCACACGTGGCATGCGCGGCGCGGAAAACTGCTCTTCCTCAACACGCGTCTGCTGCTGCGGCGGCTGGGACTGAACCTGCTCGGCTGCCGGAGCCAGCCTGGGTGCCGGTGCAGGGGTACGCGGAGCCGGCTGAACCGGCTGGGCACCACGGAAAAGCGAGCTCTGCGGCTGGAAACCGCCATTGGTTGCTGCCGGGCGCGGTGCGGGCGCAGGAGCCGGCGTGGGCTCTGATGCCACACGTTCTGCCTGGCGAATCGCGTCTGCCACGGGATCGGCAGCGACAGGCTGCGGCTTCGCTTCGACAGCGGCTGCCGCCGGGCGCTGAGTTTCGATGGCGCGGGGCTGCTGCACCGGGCGCGTCGCGGTAGCGGGTGCGGAAATTTCCGCTGCGGACTTGTCGATGCCAGTCGCCACCACGGAGACGCGGATAACGCCTTCCAGGTCCTCGTCGAAGGTCGCGCCGAGAATGATGTTCGCGTCCGGATCCACTTCCTCGCGGATGCGGGTTGCTGCCTCATCCACCTCGAACAGTGTGAGATCACGACCGCCGGTAATCGAGATCAGAAGGCCGCGCGCGCCCTTCATGGAGCTCTCGTCCAGCAGCGGGTTGGCGATTGCCGCCTCGGCAGCGGCCATTGCACGGCCCTCGCCGGAAGCCTCACCCGTGCCCATCATGGCCTTGCCCATCTCGCGCATCACCGAGCGAACGTCGGCGAAGTCGAGGTTGATCAGGCCTTCCTTGACCATCAGGTCGGTGATGCAGGCGACACCCGAATAGAGCACCTGGTCGGCCATCGCGAAAGCGTCGGCGAAGGTGGTCTTGTCATTGGCGATGCGGAAGAGGTTCTGGTTCGGAATGACGATCAGCGTATCGACGCACTTCTGCAGTTCCTCGATGCCGGCTTCCGCCGTCTTCATGCGGCGCTGGCCTTCGAAGTGGAACGGCTTGGTGACGACGCCAACGGTCAGGATGCCCTTCTCGCGGGCAGCGCGCGCCACAACGGGCGCAGCACCCGTGCCGGTGCCGCCGCCCATGCCGGCGGTCACGAAGCACATATGGGTCGAGGACAGGTGATCGACCAGCTCGTCGATGCATTCTTCGGCGGCGGCCTTGCCGACTTCCGGCTGCGAACCGGCACCCAGTCCCTCGGTCACGGCAGCGCCGAGCTGGATCAGGCGCTCGGCCTTGGACTGGGTCAGCGCCTGTGCGTCGGTATTGGCGACGACGAACTCGACGCCCCGCAGGCCCGCATTGATCATGTTGTTGACGGCATTGCCGCCCCCGCCCCCGACACCGAACACGGTGATGCGTGGCTTCAGCTCGGTAATATCCGGCTTCTGCAGATTGATAGTCATTGTCCTCGTCCTTTCCGCCTTTGCCGCCGCCTCGCCGCCGCGGTCGTCATTGGGGGCCGCCCCCGCTAGAAGTTGCTTCTCAGCCACTGGCTGACGCGCTGAAACCGGCCGCCAGTGCCGGTCGCACGGGTGAATATGCCGCTCTTGCCGCTGCGGCCACGGTTTTCGAACTCCGCCACCTGCGGATAAATCAACAGCCCCACGGAAGCGGAGAACGCCGCCCCCTTGGCCGCCTCGGGAAGCCCTGCCACGCCGAGCGGACGCCCGAGCCTGACATTGCGTCCAAAAAGCCGGCGGGTTGCCTCGGGCAGACCGACAAGCTGGCTTGCACCGCCCGTCAGAACCACACGACGCCCCACAAGGCCGCCATAGCCGGAGCGGTTGAGCTTGTCGCGCACCATCTCCAGCGTTTCCTCAATGCGGGCGCGGATGATCCGCGTCATCACCGCGCGCGGCACCTGTATCGGTTGCTCGCCCGGATCAGCCCCCATCGGGTGGATAGAAACGATATCCCGGTCGTCGCTCGAGGAGATCAGCGCCGAACCGTGCATCACCTTCAGCCGCTCCGCGTCTTCAAGCCGCGCCGAGAGGCCGCGCACCAGATCCATCGTCACATGGTTGCCGCCAACCGGCAGCGCATCGGCCCACACGAACTTGCCCTCCGCGAAAACGGAGATCGTCGTCGTGCCGCCGCCCATGTCGATGCAGGCCGCACCCATCTGCGCCTCGTCATCCACCAGCGCCGCCAGACCGCTTGCGTAAGGCGTCGCCACCATGCGCTCGACCGAAAGATGCGAACGGTTGATGCAGAGCTCCAGATTGCGCAGCGGCGCTGCGTCCGCCGTCAGGATGTGCATGTCGACGCCGAGTTCGGAACCGACCATGCCGCGCGGATCGCGAATGCCGCGCTCGGCATCGAGGCTGAACCCCGTCGCCAGCGAATGCACCACTTCGCGTTCGGTCTCGAGCCCCTGCCGCGCACCGGCCGCAAGAACGCGGTTGATGTCGGACTGGGCGACCTCATGCCCGCCAAGATTGATCGACGCCGAGATGGTCTCACTGCGCAGCCGCCCGGCTGATACGTTGACGATCAGCGAATCCACCGTCAGGCCGGCCATGCGCTCCGCCGCATCCACCGCCAGCCGAATCGCTTCCTCGGCCCGGTCGAGATCGACGATCACGCCCGACTTCATGCCCTGCGACTGCTGATGGCCGATGCCGATGACCTTCACACGGTGCGTGCGATGGCGCAGCGCCCGTCCCTCTTCCGCCGGCATGAGCCTGGCGATGATGCAGCAGACCTTGCTCGAACCGACGTCGAGAACCGTGATGATGCCGGAGCGGCGCGCGGCGCCTTTCTTGGGTTCTGATAACCAGCTCATATCTGCGCCCCGCCTGCAATCCGCGCCTTGTAGCGCTTGCGCATCGTTTCCTGATGCGCCTCGGCCGCCTCTTCCGAAAGGCCGATCGCCATACGGTCGGGAAGCCGCATGTCCACCGAAGTGATGTCGCGCGACAGAAGACCGTTCTTGCGGTCGAGAGCGGCCAGCGTCGCCAGTGTCAGCGCCTCGTTGGTCTCGGGCAGCTTGATCGTCACACCATTCTTCAGGCGCAGATCCCAGCGCCGTCCGCCGACACGGATATAAGCCCGCACCTCGCCCGCAATGGAGGGATGACGCGCCACCTTGGCGATGAATTCGGGTCCGGCCTCACGCGCACCCGCACCGATCACCATCGGCAGCGCCGTGTAGCGCCCGCCATCGAACGGCGCGATCACGGAGCCGTCCTTTTCGATCAGCGACAGCTCGTTGCCATGCTGCCAGATCGCAAATGCCTTCTTCTCGGTGATGTCCACTTCCAGCGTCGCCGGATAGACCTTGCGCACGGCAACACCCTCGACCCAGGGCAGACCGGCAAGGCGCTGCCGCGCCTCTTCGGCGTTGAAGCCGACCAGCGCCGTCCAGCCGTTCAGACCGACCTCCTGCAGAACATCGATCTCCGAGGTTTCCTCATTTCCGACCACATGGACCTGTGCGATTGCAAGTCCCGTCCGCGCGGTAACGCTCTGCAGAACCTGCGGCAGATGCCCGCCAGCCAGCGTCCCGTATACCGCCGTCGCACCAAGCAGCACGGCGGTCGCGATCGTCGCGCCGTAGCGCGGCGCCTCGACTTCGCCTGCGTTGACCCTGTGCATGAAACGCGCCGGACGACGCAGCCAGCGCGGCAATACGATATCGCCTCCGCGAAAGCGTCCGCCGCTCCGGCCAGTTCCGGCTTGAGATGACGTCAGCGAGAACACGAGGCGTCCTCCACAATCCAACTCAACAATTCACCAAACCCAATTCCCGCCGCAGCGGCGATCTCGGGCACCAGAGAGGTTGGCGTCATGCCGGGCTGCGTGTTCACCTCCAACCAGACAAGCTCCCCATCATCGGATTTGCGATCGTCGAAACGGAAGTCGGACCGGGACACGCCCCGGCAGCCAATAGCCTTGTGTGCCTTAAGGGCCAGTGTTTCTATTTTTTGGTAAATATTTGGTGAAAGTTTTGCCGGGCATTCGTGTTTTGAGCCGCCGGGAACGTATTTTGAATCATAATCGTAGAAGGCGTGCCCGACCGGAATGATTTCCGCAATGCCAAGCACCCGCTCGCCCATCACCGCGCAGGTGAATTCACGCCCGGCAATGTAGCGCTCCACCATGACGCGCTCGCCATACTGCCACTCGGTCGACCCGATGATCTGCGGCGGACTGCTCTGCCCCTCGGTAACGATCACCACCCCGAAGCTCGAGCCCTCATTGACCGGCTTCACCACATAGGGCGGCGCCATGGGGTGCTCATTGCCGATCTCGAAGCGATTGACCACCAGCGCGTCAGCGACCGGAATGCCCCCCGCCTTCGCCACCGTTTTGGCAAGCTGCTTGTCCATGGCCAGCGCGGATGCCAGCACGCCGGAATGCGTGTAGGGAATGTCGAGATATTCGAGAATACCCTGGATAGCCCCGTCCTCGCCGAACGGGCCATGCAGCGCATTGAAGGCGACATCCGGGTTGAGTTCGGACAGAACACGCGCCACATCGCGCCCGACATCGACGCGCGTGACGGCATATCCCTCGACCTCGAGAGCATCGGCGCAGGCAGTGCCGGAAGAAAGACTGACCGGCCGCTCAGAGGAGAAACCTCCCATCAGGACGGCGACGTTCTTTCTCTTCATGGTCCGGCTACCCCCTTGTCCGGCCGCCCAGAATTTTGGGCGATAAGCTGCATTGGCCGAGTGAGACCTCCTCGATTAGGAAAGCCCCCGACCCGAACGCCGCGACTCAAATCAGTGATTACTTATGAGCCAAAGAATCAGAGGTTTGATTCCATGGCAAGGGCTTGAGATTCCCGAAGATTCAATTTTCTGAAAATTTTACACTTTGTGAACGCGAACACCCGCGCCGTGCAACTTGACACGGGTCGGGATCACGGGCGCCACAATTGGAAAGGTTCTTTGCATCATGCGAAAAGTTGCATGCGACTTCAGAGCATCTGCCCCAGCAGCGGATCGATCTCGCGCCCCGGCCTGAACTCGCCGATGCGCTTGATCTCCCATTCCAGGCGAATGCCTGAATGTTCGAGCACACGCGCCCGGACCGTCTCACCGAGATATTCGAGATCGTACCCGCTCGCCGTGCCCGTGTTGATCATGAAATTGCAGTGCATGGGCGACATCTGCGCCCCGCCGATGGTGAGCCCGCGGCATCCCGCCTTGTCGACCTCTTTCCAGGCCGATGTCCCGGGCGGGTTCTTGAATGTCGAGCCGCCCGTCTTCTCGCGCACCGGCTGTACGGTCTCGCGATGGTGCTGGACCGCATCCATCTCTTTCTGGATGGTCTCCCGGTCTTCGGGGTATCCCTCCATGAGGGCCGAGATGAAGATCAGATCCTTCGGCACCGAGGAATGGCGGTAGTCGTATCCCATATCGGCGTTCGAGAAGACGTGCAGTTCGCCCTTCCTGTCGAGCGCACGCACCTCAACGACGCGCTCCCTGGTCTCGACGCCATTGGCGCCCGCATTCATGCGCAGTGCACCGCCCAGTCCGCCGGGTATGCCGTGATAGAAGTGAAAACCACCGATGCCCGCCTCCAGCGCTGCCGCCGCAAGGCGCTTGTCGGGGATGGCCGCGCCGGCGCGAATGCACGTTTCCGAAACCACCTCCGCCTGACCGAACCCCTTGGCCGACAGCCGCACCACGAATCCGCGAATGCCGCCTTCGCGCACAAGCAGGTTCGAGCCGATCCCCACCGTGGTAACCGGAATGTCTTCCGGCACCGCCTTCAGGAAGGCAGCCAGATCCTCTTCGTCTGCCGGCTGAAACAGCGCGTCCGCGGGACCGCCGGCACGAAACCATGTGATCTTGTCCATGCCGGCATCGGGTGTCAGGCGCCCCCGCAGACCCGACAGGCGGTCCCCAAGACGGTCAAGCAGCGCAGCACCGCTCATTCCTTCGCCTCCAGATCATCCGGCAGGGCATATGCCCATTGCGTGATGTTGCCGGCACCCAGATAGACGATGAAGTCCCCCTCCTTCGCCCAGCCCCGCACAATGGGCTCCACCGCTTCCGGCCCCTCGATATGAGCGACGTCGCGGTGGCCCGCCGCACGAACGCGCGAAACCAGCGCCTCGGAAGATACGCCGTCAATCGGGTCTTCGCCCGCCGCATAAACCGGCGCTATCAGCACCTTGTCCGCTTCGTTGAAGCATGCGGCGAAATCATCGTAGAGATCGTGCAGGCGCGAATAGCGGTGCGGCTGTGCGATGGCGAGAATCCGTCCCTTGCAGGCCTCACGCGCGGCTTTGAGAACGGCGCGGATTTCCACCGGGTGATGCCCGTAATCGTCAAAAACGCTCACGCCGTTCCAGGTTCCGGTCAGCGTGAAGCGGCGCTTCACGCCACCAAAGCCCGCAAGCCCCGTGCGGATCGCTTCATGGTCGATGCCCAGTTCATGCGCGACGGCAATCGCCGCCGTCGCGTTCGAAACATTGTGTTTTCCGGGCATGGGCAGGCGCAGTCCTTCGAGCGTTTCCGTGCCACCCGTCTTGCGATCGCGAAAGGTCACGTCAAATACGGAAACCGGCCCATCCATCCGGTGATTGGCAAAGCGCACATCCGACTGCGGGTTCTCGCCATAAGTGACCACCCGGCGATCCTCGATCCGCCCAACAAGCGCCTGAACCTCGGCGTGGTCGATACACATGGCAGCAAAGCCATAAAAAGGTACGTTCTCGACAAACTGACGAAACGCCGCCCGCAACTTGTCGAAATCGCCATAGTGATCGAGATGTTCAGGATCGATATTGGTGATGACGGCAATTTCGGCCGGCAGCTTCAGAAAGCTGCCGTCGCTCTCATCGGCTTCCACCACCATCCAGTCGCCCTCACCCATACGGGCATTGGTTCCATAGGCGTTGATGATGCCCCCATTGATGACCGTCGGATCGAAGCCGCCTGCGTCGAACAGCGCCGCCACCATAGAGGTGGTCGTCGTCTTGCCATGCGTGCCGCCAATGGCGACCGCCTGCCGAAACCGCATCAGCTCGGCCAGCATTTCTGCACGGCGCACGATCGGCAGATGCTTCTCACGTGCCGCAACAAGCTCGGGATTGTTCTTCCTGATGGCCGTGGAGACAACGATGACTTCAGCCTCGCCCAGATTCTCCGCCGCATGGCCGACGAAAACCTCGATGCCCTTCTCACGCAGGCGCACCACATTGGCATTCTCGGACTGATCCGAACCCTGCACCTTGTAGCCAAGCGTATGCAACGCCTCGGCAATGCCGCTCATGCCAATGCCGCCGATGCCGACGAAGTGCACGGTTCCGATCGTCTCCGGCATTTTCATGCGTGGCTTCCTTCTTTCACTGTTTTGGCGGATTGGCCGGAGGCAATAGCCTCAACCACGTCTGCAAGCAACGTCGCCGCATTCGTTTTGCCAACGCCATGCGCGGCCCCGGCCATTTCAGTCAGGCGCCGGGAGTTCTCCATTGCCCCGCCGATCAGACCGGCAAGTCGCTCCGCGTTCAGCGTGGCCTGCGGATGAAGTTCCGCACCGCCGGCCCGCTCCAGTGCCGCGGCATTGGCTGCCTGATCGTGATCGAGCGCATGGGGATACGGCACCAGAAAGGCCGGTCGGCCAATGGCTGCGATTTCCGAAACGGTCGACGCGCCGGAACGCGAAATCACCAGGTGGCTCCCGGCAATCCGGCGTGCCATGTCATTGAAAAAGGGAGAGACTTCCGCAGGCACACCGAGCTTTTCATAGGCAGCGCGAACATCCGCCTCGTCTTCGGGCCGCGCCTGCTGGGTCACGACAAGCCGCGCGCGCTGTTCCGGCCTGAGCTCTGCGACGGCTGCGGGGATCGCCTCCGAAAAAAACTGCGCACCCTGGCTGCCGCCGAAAACGAGAAGATGGAACGGCTCTCCCGCATCCGGCGCGCGATAGGGCACCGCTGCCGCCTCGATCACCGCCGGACGGACCGGATTTCCCGTGGCAATGATCTTGTCCGCGAAAGGTCCTTCATCAGCCAGAAATCCACCGGCAATCGCCTGCACACGTGCCGCCAGCGCCTTGTTGGCGCGTCCCATCACCGCGTTCTGCTCGTGGATCAGCGCCGGAACGCCCCGCCGCGTCGCCGCCCACAGAGGCGGCAGTGTGGGATACCCGCCAAACCCGACCACGGCAGCAGGTTTCAGCCGCTGCAGCAGTGCGGATGCCTGCTTGACACCACGCCAGATGGTCCAGCCTGCCCTGAGAAGGGCGAACGGGTTCTTCGATCCGAATGTGGCGCTTTCGACGATATGCGTTTCCGCAGCCGGAAAATCGCCTGAAAAGCGCGCCGCCCGTTTGTCGGTTGCCAGATGCACCTGCCAGCCGCGCTCATGAAGCGCATGCGCGAGCGCTTCGGCCGGAAACAGATGCCCGCCGGTCCCGCCGGCGGCAAGAAGTATCGTGCCTTTTGCCATGTCAGCCAGCGACCGCCTCGCGTCCCGATGGCGGCGCATAGGCGACCGGGCGGCGTTTTTCAGGCTTGCGGCGCGTCAGCGCCAGCACAAAGCCCATGGAAATGGCCATGGCGAACAAAGAGGTACCGCCATAGGAGACAAACGGCAGCGTCATGCCCTTGGCGGGCAGAAGACGGACATTCACTCCCATGTTGATGATCGACTGAAAGCCAAACAGAATCACGAGACCGCTAACCGCATAGCGCGTGAAATCATCGTCCTCGCGCCGTGCCTTTGCCAGACCGCGCAGGACGACAAACGCAAACAGACCGAGCAGAATAAGGCAAAGGATGATGCCGAACTCCTCACCCGCCACCGCGAACACAAAGTCGGAGTGGCTATCGGGAAGGATACGCTTCACCGTGCCCTCGCCCGGCCCGCGTCCGAACCAGCCGCCACGGGTGATCGCTTCGATGCTCATATCCACCTGATATGTGTCGCCCTCGCCGGTCAGAAAGCGGTCGATACGGGAAGCCGCATGCGGAAATATCGTGTAGGCTAGGAAAGCGCCGCCTGCGCCCAGTGTTCCCAGCACAGCGATCCACAGCCAGGGCATACCGGCAATGAAGAACATCGCCCCCCATGTACCGAGCACCAGCATTGTCTGTCCGAGATCGGGCTGCGCGACCAGCAGTGCCATGACCAGACCGAGCAGGAGCATGGCAAACAGATTGCCGGGAATTTCAGGCTGTCGGGCATGTTCGTGGAAAAGCCAGGCGCAGATAACCACAAAAGCCGGCTTCAGATATTCCGAAGGCTGAACCGAAAAGCCGAAGATATGGAGCCAGCGCCGCGAGCCCTTTACCTCCATACCCGCAAAGAGCGTGACCACCATCAGTACAAGCGAGCCGACAAGCATGAGCAGCGCCAGGCGTCGCACGTGGCGCACGTTCAAGAACGACACCGCGATCATCACCACCACCGCGGGCACCATATAGATGGTCTGGCGTACGACGAAGTGAAAGCTCGACAGACCAATGCGCTCCGCCACCGCGGGGCTGGCGGCGAAGGACAGAAGCACGCCCAGTCCCATAAGCATCAGGAAGGCTGCGAGGAACCACCGGTCGATGGTCCACCACCAGTTTGCCACCGGGCTTCGGTCGGTGCGGCTCACCATGTCACTTGCTCCCCATCATCTCGGCGCCGGCGAGCGAACGCACCGCTTCGCGGAAGGCATCGCCACGCACCTCAAAATTTCTGAACTGATCGAAACTCGCACAGGCTGGCGAAAACAGGACAACAGTCTCCGGCGCGGGATCGCCCGCCGCATCGCGCGCCGCATGGTCGACGGCCTTGTCTATGGTACCCGAAATCTCGAACGCCGTCGCCTCCCCGATGGTGGCGGCGAAAGCCGGTGCTGCCTCGCCGATCAGGTAGGTTTTGGCGATGCGTGGAAAAAAACTCTTCAGTGTTTCAATTCCACCATCCTTGGGCAGGCCGCCGGCGATCCAGTATATGCGCTCGAAACTTGCCAGTGCCCGTTCCGCCGCATCGGCATTGGTGGCCTTGGAATCGTTGACGAAGAGAACCCGCCCCCTGCGTGCCACCTGCTCCATGCGGTGGGCAAGTCCCGGGAAGCTGTTGAAGCCGGCCTGGATTTCTGGCGCAGAAAGACCGCAATCGAGACAGGCCGCGAGCGCGGCAAGCGCGTTCTGCGCATTGTGCGCGCCGCGCAGGGAACCGATCCCCTCAAGCGTCGCAAGCTTCTCGGCGACCCCGCCGACCGCCCGCATGAGATCGAAGCCCTCAAGATAGAACCCGTCCGCCAGCGATGACGTCGCCGAAATGCGCACGAGCCTGCGCCCGTCCTTCTCCAGCCGGTCGGCGATGCGCCGGCAATCGGGGTCGTCGACACCGACAATTGCAAGCCCGCTGTTCGCCACCAGCCGTTCCTTTATGCCGGCGTAATTTTCGAATGAGCCATGGCGGTCGAGATGATCGGGCGAAAGATTGAGCAGAACCCCGACCGAGGGGTCAAGTGTAGGCGCCAGATCGATCTGGTAGGAAGAACACTCCACCACATAATGCCGCCCCGCCTCTGGCGGATCGAGCGTCATCACGGCCCGGCCGATATTGCCGCCCATCTGCGTGTCACGGCCAGCCTGTTCGAGAACATGCGCGATCAGCGCCGTCGTGGTCGATTTGCCGTTCGTGCCCGTGATCGCGACGAAGGGCGCCTCGGGCGCATGCGCCCGGCGCTCGCGTGCAAAAAGCTCCACGTCTCCGATGATCTCGACATCTGCCGCCCGTGCCAGCTCAACGCTCCAGTGCGGACGCGGATGCGTCAGCGGCACACCCGGCGAGAGGACGAACGCGTCCTGTGCGCTCCAGTCGATGGCACGCAGGTCGCCGGTCGGCACGCCCTCGCCTGCCGCCCGTGCCACGCTGTCGGGGTTGTCGTCGAACGCCGTCACCCGCGCCCCACCCGCCACAAGCGCCCGCGCTGTGGCGATGCCCGACCCGCCGAGCCCGAAAAGGGCAATGGTCCTGTCCTTGAAAACCGAAGCCGGGATCATTCGCTCTTCCTAGCGCAGCTTGAGCGTTGAAAGCCCGATCAGGGCGAGCAGCACGGCGATGATCCAGAACCGGATCACCACCTGGCTTTCGGTCCAGCCGAGCTTTTCGAAATGGTGATGGATCGGCGCCATCAGAAACACCCGCTTGCCCGTCATCTTGAACACCGCCACCTGGATGATCACCGACAGGATTTCCACCACGAACAGCCCGCCGATAATGGCGAGCACGATCTCGTGTTTGGTGGCCACGGCCACCGAGCCGATCAGGCCACCCAGTGCCAGTGATCCGGTGTCCCCCATGAAGATCGCCGCCGGCGGCGCGTTGAACCAAAGGAAGCCGAGCCCCGCGCCGATCACCGCCCCCAGGATCACCGCCAGCTCACCCGTACCCGGCACGAAATGGATCTGCAGATAGTTGGCGAAAATGGCATTACCCGAAAGATAGGCGATCACGCCGAACGACGCCGCCGCCACCATCACCGGCACGGTCGCCAGTCCGTCGAGCCCGTCCGTCAAATTCACCGCATTGCCGGCCCCGACGATCACGAAGGCCGCGAACGGGATGAAGAAAATACCCAGATTAAGCAGAAAATCCTTGAAGAACGGAAAGGTCAGCGACGAGGAAAACGGCGCCTGCCCCGCCTGCATGATGGTCCATGCGGCAACCCCCGCGATCAGGAATTCCGCCGAAAGCCGTGCCTTGCCGGAAAAACCCAGATGCGACTGCTTCGTCACCTTGAGATAATCGTCATAGAAGCCGATGGCGCCAAAGCCCACCGTCACCATCAGCACCACCCAGACATAGACGCTGGAAAGGTTTGCCCACAGCGCACAGGAGCCGAGAATGCCCGAGAGCATCATGAGCCCGCCCATGGTGGGCGTTCCCGCCTTCTTGAAATGGGTCTGCGGCCCGTCGGCACGGATCGGCTGGCCCTTGCCCTGCCGAACCCTGAGCGAGGCGATGATCATCGGCCCGAACAGGAACACGATCAGCGCCGAGGTGATCAGCGCGCCGCCGGTGCGGAAGGTGATGTAACGGAATACGTTGAAGACCGAAACTTCATCGGCCAGTTCAACGAGCATCATGAGCATGGATCAGTCTCCCGTCGCCGCGCCCGGATAGGTGTTGATAAAGGCGTCGACCAGTCTGTTGAAGCCGATGCTCTTCGAAGATTTGATCATCACGGCGTCGCCGGGTTTCACCGCCTTCACCACGAGATCGCGCAAGTCGTCGGTCGCCTCGCGGTGTTCCACCGGCAGCCCCTGCGGCAGCGCCGCCGCCAGCGCCTTCATTTCCCGCCCGGCGAGATAAACGCAGTCCGTCCCCGCCCCGGTCACCAGGTCGGCGAGCCCGGCATGCAGCTTCTCCGCATGGGAGCCGAGTTCGGCCATATCGCCCAGAATGGCGATGCGCCGTCCGCCGTCGCCGAGATCCGCCCGTTTCAGAAGGTCGAACGCCGCCTCCATCGAGGCCGGATTGGCGTTAAAGCTTTCATCGATCAGCGTGAACGTGCCCGCGCCGACCTTTAGCCGATGTCGCGCGCCGCGTCCGGCTTCGGCGCCGAACGAGCCCAGCGCCATGGCCGCCTTCCGCACATCGGCCTGCGCCAGATGCACCGCGCCCAGCGTCGCAAGCGCATTCTGAACCATGTGCCGTCCCGGCGCGCCCAGCCGCACTTCCGTCTCCTCGCCGTCGATCTTCACGGCAAAGGTGGAGGATTGCGCCCCGCATTCCGCATGCATCAGCCGGATATCGGCGCGGGTATTCTCGCCAAACCCGGCAATTGTCTTCACGCCGGCCTCTTCAGCAAGTGAGGAAAGAAGCTTCCAGCGCTTGTCGTCACGATTGATCAGGGCTGCCCCGCCCTTCACCACGCCCTCGAAAATTTCGCCCTTGGCGCGGGCAATCTCTTCGATGCTCTTGAAGAAACCCAGATGCGCCGCCGCCACCAGCGTCACCACGGCGATGTGCGGGCGCACCATCTTCACGAGCGGGCGGATTTCGTCCGGGTGGTTCATGCCGATCTCGAAGATCGCGAAGTCGCAGTCGGCCGGCATGCGGGCGAGCGTCAGCGGCACACCCCAGTGATTGTTGAAGGAACGGTCGGCCGCATGGACGCTGCCGCAGGCGGAAAATGCCTGGCGCATCATGTTCTTGGTCGAAGTCTTTCCGACCGATCCCGTCACCGCCACGATCTTGGCACGGCTGCGCAACCGTGCGGCACGACCGAGATCCTCCATCGCCTTCTGCACGTCCGGCACCACGACTTTCGGTACGGAGAGCCGCCCCAGCGCCGGCAGTTTCGCCTCCGAGACCACCAGCACGGATGCGCCTGCCGCCATGGCAGCGGTGGCGAAATCGTGCCCGTCAAACCGCTCGCCCTGAATGGCAAAGAACGCGTCGCCCGGCTGGAGCGTCCGCGTGTCGATGGAAATTCCGGCAATCGCCGCTGCCGGTTGCCCGAGCGGCCTGCCACCCGTCGCCTGCACCAGCGCGTCATGTGTCCACAGCGCACTCATCCGCCACGCTCCGCGAGTGCGGCCCGCACTTCCTCATGATCGGAAAAATGATGTTTTTTGCCAGCGATCTCCTGCCCGGTCTCATGCCCCTTGCCGGCAACGATCAGCGTGTCGCCTTCCTCGAGCATGGCAACGGCTGAACGGATCGCCTCGTGCCGGTCGCCGATCTCGCGCGCTCCCGGAGCCGCCGCCATGATCGCCGCCCGGATCGCCTCCGGATCCTCCGAGCGCGGGTTGTCATCCGTCACGATCGCCACATCGGCCAGCCGGGATGCGATCTCGCCCATGATCGGGCGCTTGCCCGTATCCCGGTCACCGCCGCAGCCGAACACCACGATCACCCGCCCCGTCGTGAAGGGTCGCACCGATTGCAGCACATTCTCCAGCCCGTCGGGCTTGTGTGCATAGTCCACATAGACCTGCGCGCCATTCTTGGCCGTTCCAACAAGCTCCAGCCGGCCCGACGCGCCCCTGAGCGTCTCCAGCGCCGCAAACGCGGTCTCCGCCGCTGTCCCCGTGCTGATCGCCAGACCTGCGGCGACCAGCGCGTTGGCCACCTGGAAATCACCGGCAAGCGGCAGGTCCACCTCGTAGATTACACCGCCGACATCCACCTCGGCCCGCTGGCGGTGCCGCTCGTGCTCGACCCGCTTCAGCGTCAGGAACGCGCCCTTGCGCCCCACCGTGCGTACATCGAGGCTCGCAGCCTGTGCCGCCGCCACCGTTGGGTCCGACCACGGATCGTCGGCAAAGATCACCGCGGGCGCCCCCTTGGGCAAAAGCGTGTCGAACAGGCGCAGCTTCGCCCGATGATACTCCTCCACCGTGGGATGATAATCCATGTGGTCGCGCCCGAGATTGGTAAAGCCCCCGGCGGCAAGCCGCACGCCGTCGAGGCGGCGCTGGTCGAGCCCGTGGCTCGAAGCCTCCATCGAGGCGTGGCTCACGCCCTCTCCCGCCAGTTCATCGAGCAGGCGATGCAGCGCGATCGGATCGGGGGTGGTCAACTCGCCATATTCGTCCCGGCCCGGTGCCACCACACCCGTGGTGCCTATGCTCGCCGCCGGCAGTCCTGCGTGTTCCCAGATCTGGCGCGTGAAAGAGGCAACAGACGTTTTGCCGCTGGTGCCGGTGACCGCGACCATTGTCGCAGGCTGGCGCGGAAAAAGCCGCGCCGCACAGAGCGCAAGGGCACGCCGGGGATCGTCCGTTTCAATGACAGGCCCCCCGGGATCGGAAGAAAGGGCACCCGGCGCCGTGATGATGGCGGCTGCCCCCTTGCGCGCAGCGTCAGCGGCAAAAGCGGCTCCATTGGCCTTGACGCCGGCCAGGGCAAAAAACAGGTCTCCTGCCTTCACCTTCCGCGAATCCGCCGAAATCCCCGAGACCTCCGCTTGCGCAGGCAACGATCCCTGTTGAGGAAGAATGTCCGCAAATTCACTGAACTTCATGAGGCCCCGGTACTTTCAGTTCGTTTGTTCCTTCGGCACATGGTCGACCCACTGCACCGACCCACTGCGCCGACTCACTGTTGCGAAATCAGCAAAGCATCACTTTCTTGACCGAATTCAGGCTTGACGCCAAGCAGCGGCGCAGAACGGCGGATGATGTTGCGCACCATCGGCGCGGCATTCAGGCCGGCCGTCGCGCCGATTCCTTCCCGCTCGGGCTTCGGTTCATCGATGAACACCAGCACCACATATTCAGGATCGTCGACCGGGAACCCTGCGATGAACGCGTTGAAACGGACATTGTTGGAGTACCGGCCGTTGACAACCTTCTCCGCCGTGCCGGTCTTGCCGCCGACATAATAACCCTCGACCTCGGCGCGCCGGCCTGATCCCTTCTCGGAATTGAGCCGGAAGAGATAGCGCATCTGTGCACTGGTCTTAGGCGAGATCACCTGTGTTGCGATCTCATTCGCCTCCGCTTCGGAGCGCGGCAGGAAGGTTGGCGGAATGAGCTTGCCACCGTTCAGCATGGCCGCGGCCGCCACCGCCGTCTGGAGGGGTGTCGTGGCCATGCCATGACCATAGGAGATCGTCACGGAATTGATCTTCTTCCATTCCTTCGGCTCTGTCGGGAGAGCCACCTCGGGCAGTTCCGTCGAGATCCGTCCAAGAAGGCCGATCTTTTTCAGAAATTCCCTGTGTCCCTCGATCCCCACCACGTCCGCCATCTTCGCCGTGCCGATATTGGAGGAATAGATGAAGATTTCGGGCACGCTCAGCACCCGGCGTTTGCCGTGGAAGTCGTTGATCGTGAAACCGCCAATGCGGATCGGCCGCGTTGCATCAAAACTGTCATTGATGCTCACCA
This sequence comes from Nitratireductor lacus, assembly GCF_056431025.1. NCBI lineage: Bacteria > Pseudomonadati > Pseudomonadota > Alphaproteobacteria > Hyphomicrobiales > Phyllobacteriaceae > Nitratireductor > Nitratireductor lacus. Next base: position 193,222 of record NZ_JBWKMB010000004.1, read on the forward strand.
GGCCGGAATCGAGACCCATGGCCGTGGTGAATATCTTGAACGTCGAACCCATTTCGAACACACCGGCCGACATACGGTTCAGACGATCCTTGTCCAGCGCGTTGACCGGATTGTTCGGGTCATAATCGGGCACGGATGCCATGCCCACCACTTCGCCCGTATTGGCCTTGAGCACCACGGCACCGGCAGCAATTGCCTTGTAGCGATCGAGCGCCTGCACGAGTTCATCCCGGATGATGTGCTGCACGCGCAGGTCGATCGAAAGCCTGACCGGCTCCAGGTGCCCCTCGACCGCAAGCCCCGTGGCCTGCAGATCCGCCAGCCCCTGATCGTCAACGAATTTCTCGATGCCTGCGATGCCTTTGTTGTCGATGTTCACAAGGCCAAGGATATGCGAGGCGGTCGCCCCGCCGGGATAGAAGCGGCGTTTTTCAGTGCGAAAACCGAGACCCGGCACGCCCAGCGCGAGAATGTCGGCCTGCTGGCGCGGCGAGAGCTGGCGGCGCAGCCACACAAAGCCTGCATCGCTGTCGAGCCTTCGATAGGTCTGCTGGTAGTTGAGGTCGGGAAGAACCGTGGAAAGCTTCTCGATGGCCTCGTCGATGTCCACGATACGCCGCGGCTCGGCAAAGAGCGACGCCGTCTTGATGTCGGTCGCAAGAACCTCGCCATTGCGATCCACGAGGTCGGGGCGCGAAGCGGTCACACGCGCTGCCGGCAGGCTCGCCTCCGGCTCGTCCTGCATGGCAAGGTGAACCAGGCGGCCACCGAGCACTGCATAAATGCCGAACATGACGGCCATGGCCATCACGACCCGGTTCTGCGCCCGTCCGCCACGGGCCTTGCCGGCCCCGTCCATCACAATCGTTGCAGCGCCCCGGCGCACGGCCGACGAAGCCATGTCGTCCCTGTATCCGCTTGTGCCCGTCATGGCCGCACCGCCCCGGTTGTCGTCTCGTCAGGTACGCCTCCGGCATCCGCCATGTCGTTGACGAGCCCTTCTATGGTCAAAGTTTTTTCAGGAAGGTCTGAGAACTCGGCGATCCGCGGCGCCTCAACGGGTTCAAGCCCAAGTTCGTCCTTATACGTCTCGGCCAGCCGCTGCAGCCGCGCGGGCTGCGTCAGCAGGCTCCAGTCCGCCTTGAGGATATCGATCGAGTCTTCCTCAAGCTCAACCTGACGCTCGATCCTGTGCAGTTCGTCATATTTGGCTTCGGCATCGTGCTTGGTCTTGTAGGTGAAAGCCGCCGCTGCCAGCATGACCGTGATCAGCACAATATCGCTCGTGCGAAACATCTTTGCCTCTACCTCTCACCAGCACGCGTCGGCCGCGGAAACCGCAACAGACCGACAATCTCGAAATCAGCCTCCCCGACCGGCGCATCGGTGCGCCTCGCCAGGCGCAGCCGCGCGGAACGCGCCCGCGGGTTCCGCTCCGTCTCCCCGCGCGACGGTGCCACGGGTTTGACCGGCTTCTCGAAAGTCGGAGCCGCGCCATGCACCTCGGGCAGATGACGCGATCCGCCCTGTCCGCCCGCACGCTCCACCATGAAGCGCTTGACGATCCGGTCTTCAAGCGAGTGGAATGTCACCACCACCAGCCGGCCGCCTGGTTTCAGAACGCGCTCGGCTGCAAAGAGTGCACGCGCCAGTTCGCCAAGCTCGTCATTGACGAAAATGCGCAGCCCCTGGAAAACGCGGGTCGCGGGGTGAATTTTCTCCTGCGGACGCCGGCCGACAATCTTTTCGACCGCACTGGCAAGCTCCAGCGTCGTCTCGAACGGCTTTTCGGCCCTCGCCCGTTCCAGTCCACGCGCGATCCGGCCCGCCTGACGCTCCTCGCCGAGAATGCCAAAGATACGGGCAAGATCACCCGCTTTCATGGTGTTGACCACATCGGCAGCACTCAGCCCCGAGCGCTCCATACGCATATCGAGGGGTCCATCCTTCTGGAAGGAGAAACCGCGCACGGCCTGATCGATCTGCATGGAGGAAACGCCGACATCGAGCACCACGCCATCGACCTGACCGTCGACAACCTCGTCGAGCCTGGAAAAGCGGTTTTCCACCAGCCGCAGGCGCCCGCCCCACGTCTTCACCAGCGCCTGACCCGCCTCGATGGCGGTCGGGTCGCGGTCGATGGCCGTGACCGAGGCCCCCTCTTCAAGGAGTGCCGTCGTGTAGCCGCCGGCGCCGAACGTGCCGTCAATGAAATGCTGGCCGTCGAGAGGCTGTAGCGCCTCGAGAACTTCGCGCAAAAGAACCGGAATGTGGCGGGCCAGTCCGCCACCGGCCGGGCTTTCGCCGCCGGGGCCCGCCATCATTCCGACTGTCCGGCAGTTCGGCTCGAAGTGGCCGCTTGCCGAAGCTTCAGAAGCCGTTCGCGCACCGCCTGCCCGTGGGCCTTCAGCCGCTCCGGCTCCCAGATCTGAAAGAAATGCCCACGGCCAACGAAGGCCACATCCTTCGTGATGCCTGTGTGCTCGCGAATGAAATCCGTCACAGTGATGCGCCCGTCTTGATCGAGTTTCAGGAAGGCGCCGTCGCCATGCACGAAAAAGGACATGTCGTCCGCAGTCTGCAGAAAAGGATCTTCCTGCGCGATCCGCTCCTCGTAGCGGTCGAGTAGATCGAGACCGCCCACATCCATCGCCGGGATGTCGAGCGCGCGAAGCGCATAGAGTTCGGTAAAACCACGCTTTTGAACGACGGAGCGAAAGTGCGCCGGCACCGAGACCCGACCCTTGGAGTCGATCTTGTTTACTGCATTCGACAGAAACCGGTCCATGACGCGTTGCGGCCAAAAGGCCCATGCCCCTCTGCATCTCTTCAGCCGCTTTCAGATGCGGCTCTCCGAACACTTGCCCGCCCCCCTGCAAGGGTGAATCCCAACTGCCACGCCGCCCCGCCAAAGAGGCCGACATGAGAGGAACCCGTACTCCAACTGCAACGAAACGCTGATTTGTTATATGGGGTACCATGGGCCGTTATGGGCGTCAACGGGATTAAGCTTCACAAATGCCGCAATGACAGGCGTTTTGGACATGCATCGGGCCATGGTCATTTATCGTGCATTAAGGCTAACAAAAGGTTAGGAAGGGCGAGGCGCCGCCCGGCCCGCATCCACCCGTCATCACCGCGAGGAGCCCAATGTCCGACAGCCAGAACGCCCGCGCTGCAAGCCTTTCGCACATTCATTCAGGCACGCGCACGAAGGGCGATCCGCTCTCCACGCCCATCGTCATGAGCTCGGTGTTTCATCTGCCAGGCGACCCGGCAGGCGCACGTCAATACGGCCGTTTCGACAATCCCACCTGGGAAGCGGTGGAGGCAGCACTCGCCCATCTTGAAGATGCAGACGCCATCGCCTTCCCCTCCGGCATGGCCGCGATCTCGTCGGTTTTTCTGGCCCTGCTTTCAGGCGGCGACCGGGTGCTCCTGCCCTCGGATGGCTATTACACGCCCCGCGTCCTGCTGGAAAAGCACCTGACCCGGCTTGGCATAAGCTACGACACCCGACCGACCGCGTCGTTTCTCGAAGGCGGGTTTGCCGGATACCGCATGGTGCTCGTCGAAACCCCTTCCAACCCGGGGCTTGATGTCTGTGACATCGGGGCGGTGGCAGAGGCCGCCCATGCTGCGGGCGCAATCGTCGTCGCCGACAACACGACCATGACACCCTATGGCCAGCGCCCGCTGGATTTCGACGCCGACATCTTGCTCGCTGCCGACACCAAGGCGCCCAACGGTCATTCGGACGTGCTTTTCGGCCACGTCGCAAGCCGCAATGGGGAGATGATCGAAACCATCCGCGAATGGCGCAAACTGGCCGGCGTCATCCCCGGCCCATTCGAAGCATGGCTGGTCCTGCGCGGCCTCGAAACACTCGAACTGCGCTTCGACCGCATGTGCTCATCCGCCGAAACGATTGCAACGCGCCTTGCAGATCATCCGGCGATCCGCTCGGTGCGCTATCCCGGCCTCAAAGGCGATCCATCGCATTCACTCGCCAAAACACAGATGCTGCGCTTCGGTTCGCTCATCGGATTGACGCTGGGTTCGAAAGAAAAGGCCGAAGCCTTCATCGACACCTGCCCGCTCATCGAGGCGACAACCTCTTTCGGCGGCGTCCACACATCCGCCGAACGGCGCGCGCGATGGGGTGACGATGTGGCGGAAGGGTTCGTTCGTCTCTCGGTCGGATGTGAGCCGACGGAGACACTCTGGCAGGCGATCGACGCTGCATTGAAAACGGCGTAAAACTGTTCGGAATTTTCCGAAAAGGATCCGGAATCCCTCGAATTCCGGAAAAATCGGCAAATTCGGGAAAAATGTGCCAGCCGGTCTGTAAGCCGGGTTCTGTATGGCCGCGCCGCCCGAAAGCGACGCAACGTGACGGCCATTCCTCTGGGACCGATGTTGCCATCGGCCTCAAGCAACCTACCCGAACGGCTGGACCGGAAAACGCCCTGAGGGTTGCCCCTCGCGCCATTCCTATTCGGTTTTGCTCCCGGTGGGGTTTACCATGCCGTCTTCGTTACCGTCGACGCGGTGGGCTCTTACCCCACCCTTTCACCCTGACCCCGCCAGTATTTCGGTTCCCGGCAAGAGCCTGAAAAAGAACCGAAAAACAGGCGGGGCGGTCTGCTTTCTGTGGCACTGTCCCTGGGGTTGCCCCCGCCGGATGTTATCCGGCACCGTTTTTCCGTGGAGCCCGGACTTTCCTCGCAAACAGCCTTTCGGCTCCCGTTCGCGCGGCCGTCCGACCGGCTGGCAGGACGTATAAAGGGTTTCGTGCAGCAAAACGCAACTCAAAACAGACACGTTTGCGCACGAAACCCCGCTTTTCCCGGACTTGGAGCATCGGACCGAAAAGTGGAATCCGATTTTCGGATTATTCCGGTGCTCCATCAATCGTTTAGATCGTCCTTTGTGCATCCGGATGGACGCGCGGCGATCTAATGCCCGAGAATGCGCTTCACCTTCGAGCAATAGCGCGAAGAAATCGGGTTCATGCGCTTTGCCCCGTGGCCGGCATTGTATTTGAGTATGGTACCACAGGTCGTGCCACCGCCCAGCTTGTGCGCCTTGGCGAGGTATTTCATGCCGTATTTGATGTTGGTGTCGGGATTGTAGAGGCCCTTGGCCGAGCCGCGATAGCCCATCATGCGCGCCGTTGCGGGCTTGATCTGCATGAGGCCGATTTCACCCGCCGCGCCGCGAGCATTCGCACGGTAGTTGCTTTCAACCCGGACAACGGCATTGGCAAGCGAGACCGGAACGCCATAGGCTGAAGCGTATTGAGCAATGATCGTCTGGTAGGAGCCGCCCTTGGCACTCTTGCCGCCCTTGGAGCTCTTGCCGCTCGTGCGCACGGTGGTTTTGACCGTGGTCTTCTTCTTGCTGGACTTCGCTGTGACCTTCTTTTCCGTCTTGGCCGGTTTCGCCGGCTTTATCGACGCGGTGGTGGTCATGTCCACTTCGCTCGCCTGGGAACCTTTTCCGCCAAGGATGATTGTACGAAGCAGATTGGGAGCGGCTTCACCCTTTTCCGCTTTCTCTGCACTCTTTTTTGCAGAGTGGGCCGCGATCACCTGCCCATAATTGGTCTTTTCTCCAGCATGAGACAAAGACGTTGCAGCGCCGACAGCGATCGCTGCCGCGAGTAAGGTTTTGATTTTCATTTCGACCCGTAAATCTGTGCCGCAGCATCCGTGCGCGGCAGGTTTTGTTTTTCACGAGGCCGGGACCAATACCCCTCGACCTCAACACGGGTCGGTGTTTTGCAGGCGAAGGGGAAACAAAAAAGGCGCTTCAATTCAAATAATATGAATCGATGAAATTTTGCGCCAGTCTTGGGAGTGAGTGATCGTCAGGGAGAAGAATCAATCACAAATTAATTATACAACAATTTGCGCAGAATCTCGCATGTTGTCACATCAGCCAGGCCACTAACCTCTAAAGGCCTGAAATGCCTTTGAAATTCCCTGACAACCGTTTGCGTTTGCCTGTCGTATATACCGGTAATGGCAATCCCGTATCCGTACCGCTGAAGCAGTCTCTGGAGCGCCAGAACGGCCGGTCCGCCGTCGTCAGACCCGAGAACGCGCCCTCCCGGGATGGGCGCAATTGCGACAAAATGGCCAAGGCCTGCCGCCGCCAACCGCTGCCAGGGAAACTTTTCTCCCGGATCGACCTTGCGACCGGGCGCAATGTCGGAATGGGCAAGAACCCGCTTTGTCAGGATTCCGTGACGCCGGCAGATGTCCAGCCCAAGCTCGAGAACGGCCTCAATCTGCGCCTCTGGAAAGTCCGGCAGGTCCTGCGGATGCCCCGCATTCGCGATCTCGATACCGATGGACCAGGAGTTCACATCGTCACGCCCCTGCCATGATCCCCGCCCCGCATGCCAGGCCCGGTCCGCCTCCCGCACCATCTGAACGATGTGCCCGTTTTCATGGACGAGATAGTGGCTGGAAACCTCGCTTTCGGGTGCGCAAAGCCAGTCCTGCGCACTCTCGCCGGTTTCCATGCCGGTATAGTGGAGGATCAGCGCATCAGGCTTCTGACCGTCCCGCCGCTCGCCAAAATTCGGAGAGGGACAAACCTCCGCCCCACCAAAATCCGGCTCGAACATGGCGGCCGCGCAGACGGTCGCACTCACGCACGCACCTGCGCTTTCTCGATGCTCTCATAGGCCGCGTTGATTGCCGCAAGACGGGTATTTGCGATGGCCAGAAACTCTTCCGGAACCCCGCGTGCAATGAGTTTGTCGGGATGGTTCTCGGCAACAAGCCGGCGATACCGGCGCTTGATCTCGTCGAATGGCGCTCCGTGTTCGACACCGAGAACCAGATAAGGGTTGCCGTCACCGGTGATCGCATGACGAGACAGCATCTGCTCGAAATGGTCGTCGCCAATATCGAATATCTCTGCAACGCGTTGCAGAAACTCCGTTTCACGCTCATGGATCACGCCATCTGCCTTGGCGATATGGAACAGCGCATCGAGAATATCTTCAAGCACCATGCAGTTCGGTCCGCCATAGCCGCACAGATTGGCCATCTGGTGCGCATAGGCCTCGAAACCCGCCACATCCTGCTGGGCGAGATTGTAGAGCCGCGAGACATTGGCCTGCTCGTTGCGCGGAACGGAAAAAATTTCGTGAAAGGCCCGGACCTCGTCCTGTGTCACGACACCATCGGCCTTCGCCATCTTGGCCGACAGGGCGATGATGGCGATGGAAAAGGCAACGCGCCGGCGCAGTTGCGGGTCGCCTTCGAATACGGTGCGAATGGCCTCGACCATCGCTGACAGCGCACTGCCGGGCGCGCGCGTGATAAAGTCTGTTATACGATCCCAAAACGTCATGCCGGTTTTGTAACCGCAAACGCCCGGGATTTCGAGGCGCAGTTTGGCGCAAGCAGAGCCGGATGGGATTTTCATCCCATCCGGTTGCTTTCCCTTCAGGCACTCAATACGCGACCTGAATGGATCGACGCCTTACTGGCTGGTCGTGCCCTGATCCTGCATCGGGTCAGCTTCCGGGGCAGCAGCCGGCGGATCCATCGGGGTTGCATCCTGCTGTTCGGGCTCAATGCTCTGGGTGGTCGTGTTGTCGCCTTCACTGCAGGCTGCAAGTCCAAGAAGGGCGAGGCCCGAAACGGTGGCGGCTAGAAACTTTTTCATGTCGACTCTCCATACAAAGCGCATCTTCAAAAGCGCGACACCGCGCGCTCACACCAAAGAAATGCGCGGACGCGTCTGGAGTTTCGTAACGTTGAATGACCGTTCGTAACGATGCGGGATCAAAGGCTGGTGGCGCTGCGTGCCGCCTGATCATATTGCCCGGAAAGGGCGTGCATCACCGCAGCGATGCCGGAAAGCGCTTCCTCGTCGAGCTTGAGGCGCTTGGTGCTGGCAACGAGCAGTGCTTCTCGAACCTCGTGATAGCGCTCGCAGGCGGCAGCCCCTTCTGGTGTGGCCTTCACCGTCTTTTCCTTGCCCCGGCGCCCGGTCTTGACCAGACCGAGCGCGGCCAGCTTCTTGATGGCGTAAGACGCGACGTGAACGTCTTCGATGTTGAACATCATGCACAGTTCCGAAAGCGTCTTCTCCCGGTTCCTGTGATTGACGGCGTGCAGGATCTGCACGGCGGTGGGCTGCAGACCCGGCACACCCGCCGCCGCCATGCAGCGCACCATCCAGCGCTCGAAGGAATGACTCATCACGGTCATCGCAAACTCGATCTCCGACAGCGCCGGCATGGCGCCAGCGGCCAGATGGGCTGCGGAGACGACCGGTCCGACTTTCCTTTCGGCGTTCGACATCATTACCTCGCGAGCATGGTTTGCGGCAGCCAGAGCGCCAGTTGCGGGAACAGGACGATCAGCGCCACGGCGACGATCATCATGAGGAAGAACGGCAGGGTCATGCCGGCAACCTTGAGAATGTTGTGACCGGTAAGCCCCTGAATGACGAACAGATTGAAGCCGACCGGCGGCGTGATCTGACTCATCTCGACCACGAGCACGAGATAGATGCCGAACCAGATGATGTCGAGCCCCGCAGCCTCGACCATGGGTAGAATGACCGATGCGGTGAGCACAACGATGGAAATTCCATCCAGAAAACAGCCCAGCACGACGAAGAACAGGGTCAGCACCGCCAGAAGCGCATAGGGCGAATAGCCCTGCTCGGCGATGAACTGCGCCAGCGCACGGGGAATGCCCGTATAGCCCATGGCCACCGTCAGAACGGACGCACCGGCAAGGATGAGCACGATCATGCAGGAGGTGCGCGAGGCGTTGCGCAGCGCATCGAAGAAGGTCGAGCGGCTTAACGTGCCGGTGAACCATGAAAGCGCCAGCGAGAGGACCACACCGACAACGGCGGCCTCGGTGGGTGAAGCAAAGCCGCCATAGATGGAGCCGATGACGCCGATGATGAGCGCCAGGATCGGGAACAGGCGGCGCGTCTGCCAGATGCGCTGGAGATAGGGAATACGCGGATCGGCCTCGGGCATGCGCCTGTGATTGATCATCGACCACACGGCCGTGTAGCCCATGAAGAGTGCCGCCAGCATGATGCCGGGAATGACGCCGGCGATGAAAAGGCGGGCGATCGACTGTTCGGTGGCCGCACCGTAGACGATCAGGATGATCGACGGCGGGATGAGCAGGCCGAGCGTGCCGGAACCGGCAAGCGAGCCGATGGCCATACGCTCGTCATAGCCGCGCTTTCTGAGTTCGGGCAGAGACATGCGGCCAATGGTGGCCGTGGTGGCGGCGGACGAGCCGGACACGGCGGCGAAGATGGCGCAGCCCAGAATGTTGACGTGCAGGAGCCGGCCCGGCAGTCGCCGCATCCACGGCGCAAGACCGGCGAACATGTCTTCGGCCAGCCGCGTGCGGAACAGGATCTCCCCCATCCAGATGAACATGGGGAGTGCGGCCAGATCCCACGAATTGATGGAGCCCCACACGGTGGTGGCCATCACCGCACCTGGCGGCACAGGAACCATGAGATAGATGGCCGTAAGACCGGCCACCATGAGCGCCAGAGCGACCCAAAGGCCAGCGGCAAGCAGGACGAGCATCAGCCCGCCAAGCGTGAGGGAAATGGTCAGAAGGTCCATCACACTTCCTCCGCCGCGCCATCTTCGGTGGCGAGATAGGATGGAGACCGGCCCGTGAGCGCGGCGAACAGATCATCCACCAGCGCAATGCCGAAGATGCCGATCCCGAGCGCCATGACCGCCTGCGGTATCCAGAGCGGGATGGCGATGATGCCGTAGGACAATTCGTTGAAGCGGTGACTGTCGAGGGCGAGCTTCGCCGCATAATAGAAAAAGAAGCTGGCCAGCGCCGCGCCGACCAGAAGCACAAACACCTCGGCCACCCGGCGCATGCCCTCGGGCATGGCGGCAAGACCCAGCGTTACGCGAATCTGCGCGCCGCCACGCAGGGAGCCGGCAAGCGCCATGAAAGAGGCTCCGACCAGCAGGAAGCCCGCAATCTCCGCCAACGACGGCACAAGAAAGCCAAAGGGTGGCAGGCCGAAAAGCCCAAGCAGGCTGTCCACCACGCGCCCCATGACCTGGGCGAACACCAGAACTGCGATCACGCAGAGGGCGGCCATGGCCAGCCATTCGGCTGCACCATAAAGCCCGTTCATTAGTTTTCTCATAGTCGTCGTCTCCGCTCCGACGGTCTCATTGTGGTCGCATATGGCGACCGATCTGCAGGCGGCTGGAGAGCCGGCCACCTGCAGCGCCTGTCAAAGCGGTCAGTTTTGGTAGGCTTCGAGGATAGCCTTGCCTTCGTCGCCGGCCTTTTCAGCCCATTCGGCGGACATTTCCGCACCGATGGCGGCAAGCCCTTCCTTCAGCTCGGCGCTGGGCGCAGTCACGGTGATGCCGTTGTCTTTCAGGACCTGGGTCTTTTCCATCGTCTCCTTGACGGAAGCCTCCCAGCCACGCGTCTCGGCTGTGGCCGCTGCCTCAAGCACGGCTGCCTGCTGATCTTCCGGCAGTGCATCGAACGCGGCCTTATTGACGAACACCATGTTGCGCGGCAGCCAGGCCTGCGCGTCGGAGTAATGAGAGAGGAAGTCCCAGACCTTGGAGTTCGCACCGGTGGATGGCGAAGTGATCATGGCCTCGACACGACCGGTGGCGAAGGCGGTCGGCAGGTCCGGCACCTCAACCTGGGTCGGAAGCGAGCCCGCGAGCTGCGCCAGACGCTCGGTGGCGGCATTGTAGGCGCGCATCTTCAGACCCTTGAGGTCGTCGACCGAAGAGACTTCCTTCTGGGTGTAGATGCCCTGCGGCGGCCACGGCACGGAGAAGAGAAGCTGAAGCCCCTGCTCCTGAAGCTTTGCGGCAAGCTGGTCCTTCGACGCGTCATAGAGTTTCTTCGCATCATCATAGCTGGTGGCCAGGAAGGGGATCGAATCCACTTCATAGATCGGGTCTTCGTTGGAAAGGCGCGAGCCAAGGATTTCGCCGATCTGCGCAAGCCCCTGTCGCACGGCGTTCTTGATGTCGGGATGCTTGAAGAGCGATCCGTTGGAGTGAACGGTGATTTCAAGCCCGCCATCGGTGGCCGATTTCACATCCTCGGCGAACTGGACGATATTCTGCGTGTGGAAATTGGTGTCGCCATAGGGCACCGGCATGTCCCACCTGGTCTGGGCCGATGCCGACGTAGCAAAGCCGAGCGCAGCTGCGGCCAGAACGAATTTCACGGAATGATGCATGTTCAGATCTCCCATTTTGTGAAGCAACGGAGGTGTTTCCTCACCCTTCTCATTGCAATAAGGACAGCGTGGCACATTCAGATAATATGTCAATAAATTATTGACGTTTTATCCGAGACATGGTTCTCCTTTTGCCAAGGATAATGCGAAGGAAGCGATGATGACAGAAGGCAAATGGGATTTTTGGATCGACCGCGGCGGCACCTTTACCGACGTTATCGGCCGCGCCCCCGATGGCGGGCTCTTTGCCCGCAAGCTGCTTTCTGAAAATCCGGAAGCCTACGCCGATGCCGGCATCCAGGGCATTCGCGATCACCTCGGCGTCAAGAAGGGCGAAGCCATGCCTTCGCATCTGATCGGCGACGTGAAGATGGGCACGACCGTTGCCACCAATGCGCTTCTGGAGCGCAAGGGCGACCGCGTGGCGCTGGTCATCACCAAGGGTTTCCGCGATGCCCTCAAGATCGCCTATCAGGCGCGGCCCGACATCTTCGCCAAGGAGATCATTCTTCCCGAGCAGCTCTATGAGCGCGTGATCGAGGTGCCGGAGCGCCGCCGGGTCGACGGCACGGTGGAAACGGAACTCGACCTCGACGCCGTGAAGGGCGAGATCGAGGCGGCCAAGGCCGCCGGCATCGATGCGGTCGCCATCGTCTTCATGCATGCGTGGAAATATCCCGAGCATGAGAAAGCGGCGGCAAGCCTTTGCCGCGATTCCGGTTTTTCGCAGGTCTCGGTCAGCCATGAGACCTCACCGCTGATCAAGCTGGTGGGTCGTGGCGACACAACGGTGGTGGACGCCTATCTGTCGCCGATCCTGTCGCGCTATGTAAGCCGCGTGGCGGCGGAACTGGGCGTCAACGAGAACGGCGAAGGCCCGGGCCTCAAATTCATGATGTCGTCGGGCGGCCTGACGGCGGCCGACAAGTTCCAGGGCAAGGACGCGATCCTCTCAGGCCCGGCCGGCGGCGTGGTCGGCATGGTGGAGACGGCGCGGCTTGCCGGCTTCGACAAGGTGATCGGCTTCGACATGGGCGGCACCTCGACGGACGTGGCTCATTATGACGGCGAATATGAACGCGCCTTCGACACGGAAGTGGCGGGCGTGCGCATTCGCGCGCCAATGATGCGCATTCACACCGTGGCCGCCGGTGGCGGTTCGATCCTGCATTATGAGGACAACCGTCTGAAGGCCGGCCCGGATTCGGCCGGCGCAAACCCCGGCCCCGCCTGCTATCGCCGTGGCGGGCCGCTGGCCGTGACCGATGCGAATGTGATGCTGGGCAAGCTGCAGCCGGACTTCTTCCCGGCCATTTTCGGACCCGAGCAGAACGAGCCGCTCGATGTGGACGCCGTGCGCGCACGCTTCACCGAGCTTGCCGAAAAGATTGGCGACGGACGCCCGGCGGAAGCCGTGGCGGAAGGCTTCATCACCATTGCGGTCGAAAACATGGCCAATGCGGTGAAGAAGATTTCCGTGCAGCGCGGCTATGACGTGACCGGCTATCTTCTGAACTGTTTTGGCGGCGCGGGCGGCCAGCATGCCTGCCTCGTGGCCGACGCGCTCGGCATGGAAGCGGTGCTGATCCATCCCATGTCGGGCCTGCTCTCGGCCTATGGCATCGGCCTTGCGACCGTGTTCGCCTCGCGCCAGCAGGCGCTTTTGAAGCCCTTTGCGGAAAGCTCTCTGGACGCCATCGACGCGCTTTCGACGTCGCTGCGCGAAGAGGTGCGCGCGGAGCTGGCCGATCAGGGCATCACCGGCGACAAGGTGATCTGGGCGACCAAGCTGGAAATCCGCTACGAGGGCACCGACACGACGCTGCCCATCGCCTTCGACGGCACGCTTGAGACCGCCAAAGCCGCCTTCGAGGCAGCGCACAAGGCGCAGTTCGGCTTCGTCTATGACGACAAGCCGATGGTGGTGGAAGCCGTCAGCGTCGAAGGACTGGACGCCGGCGACGGCCGCCCGGTGGAGCAGGAGCAGGCGACCAGCGACGCCACGCCCGCCCCCGGCGAAACGCGCGCGATCTTCTGCGATGGCGCCTGGCACGATGCCGGCATCTACCGCCGCGAGACGCTATCGCGCGGCGCGAAGGTCAACGGCCCTGCCCTCATCATTGAGGCCAACCAGACGGTTGTCGTGGAGCCCGGCTGGCAGGCCGAAATCACCGCGCTCGACCACATTCTGATGCGCCGCGTGGAAAAGAAGGCCCGCATGGCCGCACTCGGCACCAAGGCCGATCCGGTGATGCTGGAGGTCTTCAACAACCTGTTCATGTCGATCGCCGAACAGATGGGCGTCACGCTGCAGAACACCGCCTATTCGGTGAACATCAAGGAGCGGCTCGACTTCTCCTGCGCGGTCTTCGACCAGAATGGCGCGCTGGTGGCCAATGCCCCGCACATGCCGGTGCATCTAGGCTCCATGGACCGCTCGGTGGAAACCGTCATCCGGCTGAACAAGGGCAATATCCGCCCCGGCGACGTGTTCGCGCTGAACGCGCCTTACAATGGCGGCACGCATCTGCCCGACATCACGGTGGTCACGCCCGTGTTTGACGATCACGGCGAGAACATCCTGTTCTACACCGCCTCGCGCGGCCACCATGCCGATGTCGGCGGCACAGCACCCGGCTCCATGACGCCGCTGGCGACCACGGTGGATGAGGAAGGCGTTCTGTTCGACAATTTCCGCCTGGTCGAAGGCGGCAGGTTCCGCGAAGAGGAGCTGCACACGCTTCTCACCGACCACGCCTATCCGGCGCGCAACCCGCACCAGAACATCGCCGATCTGAAAGCGCAGATCGCCGCCAACGAAAAGGGCGTGGCGGAACTGCGCAAGATGATCGACCAGTTCGGTCTGGACGTGGTGCAGGCCTATATGGGCCATGTGCAGGACAATGCGGCGGAAGCCGTGCGCCGCGTGCTCGAACGCCTGCCGGATGCGTCGGAATATGAATATCCGACCGACACGGGCCAGGTGATCAAGGTGAAGATCACCGTCGACCGCGAGAAGCGCGAGGCGACCGTCGACTTCACCGGCACGTCGAACGTTCAGAAGAACAATTTCAACGCGCCTGAACCGGTGACCCGCGCGGCCGTGCTCTATGCCTTCCGCGTGATGGTGGAAGGGCAGATCCCGATGAATGCGGGCTGCCTGCGGCCAATCAACATCGTGATCCCGGAAGACTGCATGCTGCGCCCCTCCTATCCGGCGGCGGTCGTGGCCGGCAATGTGGAGACGTCCCAGCACGTCACCAATGCGCTGTTCGGCGCGATGAAGGCCATCGCCAACAGCCAGGGCACGATGAACAACCTGACCTTCGGCAATGAAGAGTATCAGTATTACGAGACCATCTGTTCCGGCTCACCGGCCGGTCGCATGAATGACGGTCGCGGCTTCGACGGTGCGTCGGGCGTTCATGTCCACATGACCAATTCGCGCCTGACGGACCCGGAAATCCTCGAACTGCGCTTCCCGGTTCTGCTCGAGGACTTCCACATCCGCGAAGGCTCCGGCGGCAAGGGCAAGTGGAATGCGGGCGACGGCACGCGCCGCACCATCCGCTTCCTGAAGACCATGGAATGCGCCATTCTCTCCTCCCACCGCAGCGGGCCGCCACGCGGCGTTGAGGGCGGTGGCGATGGCGAAATGGGCAAGACCGAGGTGCGCCGCAAGGACGGTCATGTCGAAACGCTCAAGGGCTGCGACCAGACGGTGATCGAGGCCGGTGAAGCGGTGATCGTCACCACGCCCACCGCCGGCGGGTTCGGCAAGGCGTAGAGCGCTCGGCACTGCGGGCGGGGAATATTCCCCGCCTTTAACAGCCCCGTCACACTCGGTCATTCAGCGTTCACGCGCCTGTCATGGAAGCGCAGTAGCCCCTCAGGGAAAGATTGAGGGGAGAGACCCATGACAGATCTTTCAGCCGGCACCGGCCTTTCCACCCGCCGCCATCTCGGCAAGGCGGTCTATCAGAACAGCGCCACCACGCGCGCCGGCCTTTCCGAACGCCTCTTCGCCCTTCTTTTCTCGGGCCTCGTCTATCCGCAGATATGGGAAGACCCGGACGTGGACATCGCAGCGATGGAACTCGATGAAAGCCATCGCGTCGTCACCATCGCGTCGGGCGGCTGCAATGTGCTGGCCTATCTCACCCGCCAGCCGGCGAAGATCGACGCCGTGGACCTGAACGCCGCGCATGTGGCGCTCAACCGGCTGAAGCTCACCGCCTTCAAGACGCTGCCCGCCCATGGCGACCTGCTGCGCTTCTTCGGCGCAACCAACCAGCGCAGCAACAGCGAGGCCTATCGCCGCTTCATCGCGCCGGCGCTCGACACCCAGTCGCGCCGGCACTGGGAAAGCCGCGGGCCGCTTGGCCGCAGGCGCATCGACGCCTTCACGCGCAATTTCTACCGCAAGGGCCTGCTGGGCTTCTTCATCGCCACCGGCCACACGGTCGCAAAGTTCTATGGCGTGAACCCGGCCGACATCATGAAGTCGCGCTCACTGCGCGATCAGCGCATCTTCTTCGATGAGCAGTTACGTCCGCTGTTCGACCGTGGGCTCGTGCGCTGGGCCACCTCGCGCAAGGCATCGCTTTTTGGTCTCGGCATTCCGCCGGCACAGTATGACTCGCTGATCACGGCGGGTGACGGCACCATGGCGGACGTTCTGTCGAGCCGGCTTGAAAAACTTGCCTGCCATTTTCCGCTGAAGGAAAACTATTTCGCCTGGCAGGCCTTCGCCCGCCATTACCCTGCACAGGGCGAAGCCACCCTGCCCGCCTATCTGGAGCGCAGGAATTTCGACACGATCCGCGCTGCGGCGGACAATGTGACGGTGCATCACGCGAACCTGATGGATGTGCTGGGCAGCAAGCCGGCGCAGAGCGTGGACCGCTATGTGCTGCTCGACGCGCAGGACTGGATGAACGACGATCAGCTCAACGCGCTGTGGGGCGAGATCACCCGCACGGCAGCACCCGGCGCGCGCGTCATCTTCCGCACAGCCGCAGCCCCGAGCCTGCTGCCGGGCCGCGTGAACGACGACATTCTGAACCAGTGGCGCTATGAGAAACTCCGCTCGCGCGAGCTCTCGGCCAATGACCGCTCGGCGATCTATGGCGGGTTCCACCTTTATGTGAAAGCGGCCTGAGAATGGCCATGCCGCAGACCGCCGGCCACGCCAGCCTGATGGACGGCGTCTATCGCCGCCAGCGCCATATCTACGACCTGACGCGCAAATATTATCTGCTTGGGCGTGACGGGCTGATTGGCGGGCTGAATGTGCCGGAAGGCGGCGCGGTGCTGGAGCTGGGCTGCGGAACGGGGCGTAATCTGGCGCTCGTTTCGGACCGTTATCCGAAGGCGCGGCTTTTCGGCCTCGACATCTCGCAGGAGATGCTTGCCACTGCAAGGCGGCGCATGGAGCGCGAGGGGATCGACGCCCGACTGGCCAAAGCCGATGCATCGTCTTTCGATGCCGAAGCGCTGTTCGGGCAGTCGCATTTCGACCGGGTTTTCATTTCCTATTCTCTGTCGATGATCCCGCCTTGGCGCGAGACCATTGCCGCCGGGCTCGACTGCGTTGCGCCGGGCGGCTCGCTGCACATCGTGGATTTCGGCCAGCAGGAACGGCTACCCGGTTGGTTTCGCGCAGGACTGCGCCGCTGGCTTGCGGCCTTCCACGTGACACCGCGTGATTCACTGCGTGAAGCACTGGAATCGGAATGCGAGAAACGGGGCGCAAGCCTGCGTTTCGACTCGTCTTTTCGCGGTTACGCCGTGCAGGCGATTGTGGAACTACCTGCTGAGCACGCCACCCCGTTGCAGTGACGTTGTGCGTGGTTCGACAAGCTCACCATGAGGGAGGTGGAGCTTCGCGGTGAAGACCGGTTCCACGCCCTTGCTCACCGGTTGTGCAGCCAATCCCATCCCTCATGGTGAGCTTGTCGAACCACGCACCACTCCACCCTACTCCATCTCCCCCGGGATCTTCGCCAGAGCCTCGATCAGCGCCTGCGGCTTGTAGCCGAGGCGTGAGGGCGTGAGGCCCATGCGCACCACCACCATGCGCAGCGAGGGAATGACCGTGATGGTCTGCCCATCATGTCCGAGCATCCAGAATGCATCAGCAGGCAGGTCGAAACCCTCGTCAGCAGGAACGCCGCGCGGCGTGTTGGCACGGGGGCCGTGCAACCATACATGACGGCCATATTCACCTCCGGAAGCTTCGGTGGGGGTGCGCATCCACCGCACCCAGCCTTCAGGCAGAATGCGTTTTCCCTTCCAAACGCCATCCTGGAGAAGAAGCTGTCCGAACTTCGCCCAGTCACGCGCTGAGGCGTAGAGATTGGAGGATCCCACATAGGTGCCGCGTGGGTCAGTCTCGAACACTGCGCTATGCATGCCGAGGGGCCCGAACAGGGCCTCATAGGGCCATGTCAGCGCATCCTGCGGCGCGCTGAATGTATCCTGCCAGACGCGAGACAGGAGTACACTGGTCCCGCTCGAATAGTTGAAAACCTCGCCGACCGGAGCTTCAAGCGGCTGATCGGCGGCAAAAGCCGGCATGTCGGTCTCGATATAGAGCATGCGCGTCACATCGCTCACATCGCCATAATCCTCATTGAAATAGAGCCCGCTCTGCATGGCGAGAAGATCGGCAACCGTGATCTTCGAACGCGCGTCATCCGCCCATTCAGGGAACAGATTGTTGTCTTCGACGGATAGCCGCCCGGCCTTAACGCGGGTGCCGATGAGAGCGGCGGTGACGGTCTTGGTCATCGACCAGCCGATCAGAGGCTGGTCATAAAAGGCAACATCCGCTCCGAAGCGTTCGCCGATGATGCGGCCATCCTGCACGACCACAACGGCGCGCATGCCCGGACCAGTCAGCTGTTCATCATCAAGCAGTTCGGCCACCAGGGGATGCTCGTCAACGTCGATCCTTATTCCGTCCGGCCACAAATCCATGCTCCGTGGAGCAGGTTCAAGTCCTTGGAACCGGGTGCCTAGCGCCGCCTTCACATCGCCATCGGGCACTGCAGCGCAGCCGGTCGTGAAGCGATAGACTGCGACCCCGCCCCCGAAAACACCGAAAAGACCGGTATGAACGCTGGGGTTCGACGGATCGACACCCACCCTCATGAGCTTCAAAAGCGGGTGGCCCGGGGCCTGGACGTCACGCTCCAGCACGGTTTGTGGATCGCGCCCGGCAATAAACACATTCGAACAGATGATCTTGGCAGCATAGTTGGAGCCGACACGGATGAGCGCAGGTGGAGCAAAATAGAGCCACAAAGCGCCTCCAATAAGCACCATCATGGCGAGACCGAGAAGCCACTTGAAAAGCTTGAAAACCAGCCGCATTCCAACATCCAATCCTGCATTTCGTATGGCTGCCGGGCTTGCCGTGGTGACTGGGCCGCCATCTTCGCCTATTTCTGTCAGCAACGCTCAATTTCGCTGATTCGCCCCCGGGGGACCTCTGCTCATCATGCGTCGATTGATGATCGCCAGTCTATCCGCCTTGCTCTTTGGCTGCTCCACGGTCGACTATGATTTTTCCGACGTGGCTCCCAAGGTGCAGGCACCAGCTTCAACCAGCCATGGCCTGCGTTTCGCTGACACCGACCCGCATGAGTGGGAGGGCGGCGCGCCCTGGCACTATGCGGTGCATGGTACTGACGTGGCCAAGTATCAGGCTGAAATTGACTGGAAGAAGGTCGCGCGCAACAACATCTCTTTCGCTTTCATCAAGGCGACAGAAGGCGGCGACCGGGTGGACGACTTTTTCGCGCGCAACTGGCGTGAAGCCAAGGCCGCGAATGTTCCACGCGGAGCTTATCACTTCTTCTACTTCTGCCGACCGGCCATCGAACAAGCGCGATGGTTCATCCACAACGTACCGCGCGACGCCTCGGCACTGCCGCCAGTGCTCGACATGGAGTGGAACCCCTTTTCGCCTACCTGCACGATCCGCCCACCGGCTGAGAAGGTGCGCGCAGAGATGCGCGTCTTCCTCGATGCGGTAGAACGGCACTACGGCAAACGCCCCATTATCTACACATCGATCGATTTCTTTGACGACAACGGCCTGAGCAGTTTCAAGGGCTATCCCTTCTGGTTACGCTCGGTGGCCGGACACCCGGACGACAAATACGCGAACCACCCTTGGGTCTTTTGGCAATACACCGGTACCGGTGTCATCCCTGGCATAGAGGGTAAGGCCGACATCAACGTGTTCAACGGCAATGCCAGAGCTTGGAGAAACTGGCTCAAGGCCAATGCCGGCTGACAACGCGAAACGCCATCGGTGGGCGTTTTCAAGGAGAGTAGACATGCGCAGGAAATCCATTTTGCTCGGAGCGCTCTTTGCCTTCGGCCTGGCCGGCAGCGCCCTGGCGCAGCAGTGCGGCGGCGATTTCAACGCCTGGCGAGAAGCCGTGCGTCAAGACGCGGCCGCGGACGGTGTGGGCGAGCATGGGCTCTCCGCGCTGAACGGTGCGAGCATCGACCAGAAAGTTCTGGAGCGCGACCGGGCACAGGGGGTCTTCAACCAGACCTTTGCCGAATTCGCCAACCGCATGATCAACGACTATCGCCTGAAAAATGGCGCGGCCAATCTGAAAAAATACGCCAACACCTTCGCGCGCGCCGAAAACGAGTTCGGCGTGCCGGGACCGGTGATCGCCTCCTTCTGGGCGCTGGAGACGGATTTCGGCGCCGTGCAGGGCGACTTCTCGACTCTCAACGCGCTCGCCACGCTGGCGCATGACTGCCGCCGTCCGGAAATCTTCCGCCCGCAGCTCATCGCGCTGCTGCACCTGATCGATCAGGGATGGGTGCCGGCCAATGTGACTGGCGCTTGGGCCGGCGAGATCGGCCAGATGCAGATGCTGCCGTCCGACTATTATACCAAGGGTGTCGATGGCGACGGCGATGGCAAGGTTGACCTCAAGGGCAGCTCTCCCGACGCAATCCTGACGGCCGCGAAGAACCTTCAGTCGCTCGGCTGGAAACCCGGCCAGCCGTGGATGGAAGAGGTGCGCGTGCCGGATCAGATGGCCTGGGAGAAGACCGGCCGCGTGACCAAGTTGCCGCGCTCGGAATGGGCGGCGATGGGCGTGACCTATCGCGATGGAAGCCCGCTGCCGGCGGACGGGATGCCGACGGCTGTCGTGCTGCCGATGGGCCATAAGGGACCGGCCTTCCTTGTCTACGACAATTACGACATCTATCTGGAATGGAACCAGTCGCTTATCTACACGCTGACGGCGGCGCATCTGGCCACACGCCTTGCCGGCGCGCCGCGCTTTGACGTGCGCTCGCCCGAACAGGGCCTCGCGCCCGAGACGATGAAGCAGTTGCAGACCAAGCTTGCCGCGCGCGGCCATGACGTGGGCGAGATCGACGGCATTCTGGGCGCCGGCACCCGCGAAGCGGTGCGCCAGGAACAGCAGCGTCTTGGCCTGCCTGCCGATGGCTGGCCGACGCCGACTCTATTCTCCAATCTCTAGGCTTTTTCTTTAGACGCCCCGGCAGCCTGATCTTCATCGGGTTGCCGGGGTTTTTCTTCCGCCGCCTCAGATGCGAGCGTCGCCTCGGCGGCTTCCTTTTCCGCCTTTTCCTCTTTCTTCCGGGCCGCTTTCGCTGCCTTTTCGAGCGCGCGGCGGGCGCGCCATTTGCGCAGGGTCAGACGACCGGCGCGATAGCGGGCGCGCACCCACCAGAGCCCCTCACCCACATTCCCGATCTCATCGGCATAGGCTTCCGACAGCGCTTCGCGATAGGAGGAAAAGCCCTTGGCCGCCACGTCCTCGATGCGGCGCATGACCGACATCCACGCCGGCGAGAAGAGGAGCGAGATGGCCGTGACGGCGATGGCAAGGCGATAGCTGTCCTGCCCGAGCGCGCCCGCCGACAGACCGGCTGCCGCAAGCACGAAGGAGAACTCGCCGATCTGCGCCATGGAAAGGCCACCGATCAGCGCCGTGTTGCGGTCGTACCCGGTGGCGCGCAGCAGGAAGACGTTGAGCAGCGTTTTGGCGGCGATGACCAGAAGGGCCGCCCCCAGCACCATCCAGAGATTGTTCCAGATATAGGTCAGGTCGAACAGAAGGCCGATGGACAGGAAGAAGATCACGACGAGGACGCTCTGGATCGGCTCGATGACGGGAATGATGCGGGCACGCAGGTTGGAATTGCCGACCAGAATGCCGGCGACGAACGCGCCATAGGCCGGCGAAAGGCCGAGGAAACCCGAGAGGGCCGCCACGCCGAAGCAGACGCCCAGTGCACCAAGAGCGAGAATTTCCACATTGTCGGCAACCGCATCGGCAAAGGGCACGCGCAGCTTGCCCCGTCGCCCGAGCCACCAAAGAAGCCAACCGAGAAAGCCGACCGCCAGCGCCACTTTTGCAGCGATGGCGACAAGGCTGGTCTCGGCTCCGCCCAGCGCCGACACGATGATGAGCATCGGCACCACGGCAATGTCCTGCGCGATCAGCACGGCGATGGCGATGCGGCCCGCATCGCGGCGCAATTCGTCCATGTCGTCGAGCATCTTCATCGCGACAACGGTGCTGGAAATGCCGATGATGAAGCCGAAGATGATGCCTTCGGAAAGGCCTGTTCCGCCCATCCACGCAATGGAAAGGCCAATGGCCAGCGCCACCGAAAGCTGCCCGACAGCCACCAGAACGGCAGGTCTGAGGCTGATGATGAAAGCTCTCAACGACAATTCCATGCCGATGAAGAAGAGCAGCATTAAAACGCCCATCTCGGCAAGCGCGGTGACGCTTTCGGAATTGCCAATGAGACCGAAGCCGGTTGGTCCCATGAGAACGCCAGCCAGAATGAAACCCACCAGAGGTGGCTGTTTCAGGCGCATCAGGCCGAGCCCAAGTGCAATGGCCACCAGGAGGACAAAGGCAACCTCCGTCAATGGAAAGGCATGTGCTTCCGCTTCCAAGGTCAGGTTTCCTTCCCTTTCGCTGTCCGATCAGTCCGCCATGGTTTCAAGGCTGGCAAAACCTTCCGGCGCAGAACCCGCATCGAAAGGTGTTTTCACCTCGACGAACGTATCGGGGTAAAACCCGTTGAAGCGGGTTCTTAGCGACAGGGAATAGGCGCCAATATGGCCGATCTCGATCCAGTCGCCCGTATCCACTGTTTCCGGCAACCAGAAAGGCCGTGAGAGGATGTCCACGGAATCGCAGGTCGCCCCGCAAACCTTGAACGGAACCAGCTTTTCAGGATCGCCATTGCGATTGCGGATCGCGGGGTCGGGAATGAAACGGGCCGGCAGGGTGATCTTTCCGGTCCAGGAATCCGAAAGCGAGGCCCAGATCCCGTCATTGATGTAGAGCCGGCGGCCCTTGCGAAGGAGAACGCGCACGATCAGCGAAAAGGCGCGCGCGACGATGACGCGGCCGGGCTCCGCCACGAGCGGCATATCGTCAAAGCCCCACTCCACGATATCGGCCCGAAGCCGCGCCATGATTTTGTCAAGGCTCGGCATCTCGGGTTTCTTGCGGTTTGGATCGTGGCCATACTCCGCCGGGAAACCGCCGCCCACGTCGAGCGCGGCTAGCTCGACGCCTGCCCTGCCCCGCACCCAGTCTGCCGAGGCGAGCGCGCGCTCATAGGTGTCCGGATCCTGGATCTGCGAGCCGACATGGAAACACAGGCCGAGCTTATAGCCGTGCCGGTCCAGACGGCGCAGAAGCTCGACCGCCTGCGCCGGCCCGGCGCCGAATTTCTTCGACAGTTCATAGGCGGCATGGCCCTTGGTCTGAATGCGCACGAAAACGGTGAGCGAACCGGGGTCGATATCGAGGGCGCGGACCACGCGGATCAGCTTGGAGACTTCATCCTCGTGATCGACCACGATGACACGGATGCCGTATTCCTCAAGTGCCAGTCGGATATCCGACTGCGCCTTGACCGGATGCATGTAGAGCATTTCGGCGTTGGGCGCGACGGAGCGAACC
The DNA here is from genome assembly GCF_056431025.1 of Nitratireductor lacus. NCBI lineage: Bacteria > Pseudomonadati > Pseudomonadota > Alphaproteobacteria > Hyphomicrobiales > Phyllobacteriaceae > Nitratireductor > Nitratireductor lacus. Next base: position 216,483 of record NZ_JBWKMB010000004.1, read on the forward strand.
GCGGCGAACTCTGCCGGGGACGCCACATCGAAAGCTTCAACGCCAGCCTCCGCCAGCGTTTTCAGCACAAGCTTCTCGCCATTGGTTTTCACGGCATAGGCGGTCTTGCCGGGAAACTGGCCCATGAAATCGCGTGCATCGGCTTTCAGCACCTCGGGCCGGAAGCAGTAGACCGGATCATCGGGACGAAGCTTGAGGGCAGCGTCTCGGGCGGTCTCAAAAATCTGCATGGGCAGCTCCTGGTTCGGATGAACGCAAAGGACGGAAGGGAAGCGTAGTGGATTTGTCGTTCATGTAAACGCTCCGCCCGGACGTTCACCGCTGAAAATGCGGCCGGCAGGTTTCGGGTGGGCGCCCTCCTCCCCATAACCTAATGCACAGGATGCACGAACGATCCCGAATTGAGAGACCACAATGACCGCGCAAGCGCCCGCCCAGACAACCGCGCCTCAAATGTCTGCCCGGAACTGGGCGCTTCTCCTCCTTCTTGGCGCGGTGTGGGGCGGCTCCTACTTCTTCGCCCGCATTGCGGTCAGCGAAATGCCGCCACTCATGCTGGTCATGTTTCGCGTGTCGATTGCCGCGCTAGTCCTGCAGGTATTCCTTGCCGTTCGCGGACCGTCGTTTCGCATTGCATTGCCGCTCGCCGGCAGTTTCTTCGTGCTCGCCCTCCTCAACAACGTCATTCCCTTTTCGCTGATCTTCATGGGGCAGACCGAGGTGGGTGCGGGGCTTGCTTCGGTGCTGAATGCGACGACGCCGTTCTGGACCGCGATCCTGGCCAACATGCTCACCGCAGATGAAAAGCTTACCCCGGTGAAGCTGACCGGCATCGCATTCGGCATTGCAGGAACGGGCGTGATGATCGGCCCCGGCCTCCTCAACGGACTGGGCGGCCCTCTCTGGGCGAAGCTCGCCCTGATCGGCGGCGCCGTCTCCTATGGCCTCGCCTTCATCTACGGGCGTCGCTTTCGCGGCGTTCCCCCAACCCTCGTCGCCACGGGGCAGCTCACCGCCTCCACCGTCATCATGATTCCGCTGGTGCTCACGCTCTACGGCCCCGGAAACCTGTTCAGCTTTTCCGGCAACATCTGGTCTGCGGTCATCGGGCTTGCCGTTCTGTCAACGGCGTTTGCCTATCTGATCTATTTCCGGGTGCTGGCAAGTGCGGGCGCTACCAATGCATCGCTCGTCACCTTCCTCAATCCCGTAAGCGCCATCCTGCTGGGAAGTCTTGTTCTGGGCGAACGACTCACGCCCTTCGAGATTGCGGGAATGGTGCTGATCGCCACCGGATTGATCATCATCGACGGGCGGCTTCTTGCGCGCATCCGTTAACACAAAGTGAATCGGACCAGCTGCCCAGTGATTTCACCAATGATTTCAAATGAACGCGGCGACGGACGGTTGTTTTTTTCACAAACCTACCGCAGCGCAGCATAAAATCCGCTTGCCGGACGGCACCTCATCCATAGAATCCGGCGGGTAAATAAGCAGAGGAGGCTTTGCCATGGGACTGACACGGCCTGTGAATGCACTGATCATTTGCGCGGCATTCGTGTTCATCGGCGCCCTGGTGATGGGCGTTTTGCCGTAAACGCATGACCGGAGCAGCCACCTCAAAGGCAGCGGATCCGGAATTTGTTAATACGATACAAGAAAGGGCCGGTCGATCCGGCCCTTTATTTTATGCGGCGGCAGGTTGTTCGAGGCCCTTGCTGGGACGCGGACGAATGCCGATCATGTGGCAGACCGCATAGACGAGATCGGCCCGATTCATCGTGTAGAAGTGGAAATCATCGATCCCGCGTTCCATGAGATCGAGCACCTGCTCGGCAGCGACGGCCGAAGCCACAAGCGCATGAATCTGCGGCTCGTCTTCCAGCCCCTCGAAACGTTCGGCCAGCCAGCCGGGAACACTGGCGCCACACCGCCCGGCGAAATTGGCAACCTGTGTGAAATTGTGCACCGGCAGGATGCCCGGCACGATGGGAATGTAGATGCCCGCGCGCCGCGCACGCTCGACATAGCGCTCATAGTGATCGTTGTCGAAGAAGAACTGGGTGATGGCGCGCGTCGCCCCGTTGTCGACCTTGCGTTTGAGCATGTCTATATCGGTGGCGAAGTCCGGGCTTTCGGGATGCTTCTCGGGATAGGCCGATACCGAAATGTCGAAATCGCCCTGACGCTTCATCGCCCCCACCAACTCAGCGCCATTGGCGTAGCCGTCGGGATGCGGGCGGTATGCTGCTCCGACGCCGGCGCTCGGATCGCCGCGCAGCGCCACGAAGCGCTTTACGCCCATATCGACAAACTCGCCCACCACCTGGTCGACATCCTCACGCGAAGCATCGACACAGGTCATGTGTGCGGCCGGCGTAAGGCTGGTCTCGTCGAGAATGCGCCTGACCGTGCGGGCCGTGCGCTCACGCGTCGAGCCACCCGCGCCGTAGGTGACGGAGACAAAGGACGGGGCCAGGGGTTCCAGACGCTGTACCGTCTCCCAGAGCCGGGCCTCCATCGCGTCCGTCTTCGGCGGAAAGAACTCGAACGACACACGGAGCTTGCCGGCCACATCGGGCTGGCGGGAAAAACGCTGTTGCGGCATCAAGCCGTCTCCTTTTGGGCAAATGACGGCACTATACCGTCGGCAATCTGCATGCGCCGGTCACGGGCGAGCCAGAGCTTGACCGTCAGGCCCTCTCCAGCCTCGCCCCGTGGCGCAAATTCCAGTGTTTCGGTAAGGTCTAGCTCGGCCTCTTCAAGCCACTCGGCAATCTGGCTGTCGGCCAGCCCGAGCCGCATATGGGCATGTTCCTCTCTAAGGAACTCGTGCTCATGGGGCGCGAAATCGACAATCACAAGACGCCCACCCGGTCGGAGCAGCCGGGCGGCCTCTCGAATGGCCACAGCTGGTCTGTCGATGTAATGCAGCACCTGGTGGATGGTCACCAGATCATGCGCATCGCGCTCAAGTTGTGGGGCGGAAATGTCGCCAAGGCGCACCTGCGCGTTGGCGATGCCGGCCCGGTCGAGATTTGCCCGCGCCACCGCAAGCATCTCGCGCGAGAGATCGATGCCGACCCCGCGCTGATAGAGCGGCGCAAAGAGTTCCAGCATACGGCCCGTGCCGGTGCCGAGATCGACCATGGACTGGAACGGCCGCACGCCGATGAGTTTCAAAAGCTCTTCCTCCACGGCCTTGTCGGGCACGTGGAGCGAGCGAATCTGATCCCAGCTCGCCGCATTCTGCGAAAAATACTCCGCCGCCCTCTCCTCACGGCGGCGCTTGATGGCACCGAGACGCTCCAGATCGCGCTCGATGACGGCATCCGCCAGGTCGAGCCGGCCAACGACACCATCGACGAATTCACGCGCCGCATCGGCATCCGACAGGCGGAAATAGGCCCATGACCCTTCCTGATAGCGGACGATGAGCTGCGCCTCGAGCAACAGCTTCAGATGACGGGAAACGCGCGGCTGCGACTGGCCGAGAATCTCTGTCAGGTCGGTCACGGTCAGATCGCCCTGCGACAGAAGCGCAAGGATACGCAGGCGACTGGTTTCAGCCGCCGCCTTCAACGTGTCGACCATCTGGTCGAGATGGATTGCCGGACGCATGAGCATGCGCTTCTCCCAATACATATAAAGATATGTTTATATCGTTTGAGCTTGCTTGGCAAGGCAGTGCAGTTCACACTGCACAGCGTGCGGCAATGCGGGCCGCGCACAGGAAGAAGAGAGTTTTCAGGGACATGAAGCGGGCATCAACCGGGCGGCGCAAAGCGGTCGACAAGGCGCTGACGCTGCTGATTCCCTGGGCGCCGATGGCGGATACCGAGGCGATCCGCGACAAGGTGGACGACCGCAAGCTGCGCACGCTGCCTCCTGCCATCGCCGTGTGGCTGGCAACCGTGACGCATGTGCGCCATGAGCACACGGATTACGACGCGATGCTGGAAGACGGTTACGACCGGGATGCGGCGCGGCATTTCGTGGTAGACGACATCAATGCCGTCCTGACGCGCTGGCGCGCCACGCGGCTGCTCGATCCGGCGGAAGAAGACGGCATGGAAGCCCGGCAGGACTGAACCTGCCGGCGGGCAGCCATGCCCTGCATCACATCATACGCAGGAGCGCGCCGCCGATGGAGTAGCCGGCGCCGAAGGCGCAGAGCAGCCCATGCTCGCCAGTCTTCATGTCACGGTGCGTTTCCTCTAGCGCGACGATCGCGCCAGCGGCTGCCGTGTTGCCCAGACGGTCGAGCACGGTGGGCGCACGGTCCTGCCCCACCTCGCCACCGAAGGCGAGCTTGAGGATCATGGCGTTCATGCGGGCATTCGCCTGATGCAGCCAGAAGCGGCGCATCGTGTGTGGCGTGTGCCCGTGTTCGGCGAGAAAGTCGACAATGAACTTGTGACCGGCGATGGTCACATCCTTAAAAACCTTGTTGCCGTTTTGCTTGATGAGATTGCCTTCCATGGCGAGGTAGGACGGATCGTCCTGCGCCAGGCGGCTCATGAAACCGAAATTGGTGCGGATGTTGTTGGAAAACTGGGTCCAGCTGCGCGTGTCGACGATCTCGAAGCGGCCGGGACGCTCTTCGCTGGCGCCCAGCGCCTCGATGAGGACGGCCACGGAGGCGTCACCGAAGATGAAGTGGGTCTGCCGGTCGCGGAAATTCAGATGCGCGGTGATGAGCTCCGGCGTGACGACGAGAACACGGCGATGCGCGCCGGAGCGCACAAGGTTGGTGGCCACATGAAGGCCGGCGAGCGCCGAGGAGCAGCCAAGCCCCATGTCGAAGCCTGCACCGCTGGTGCCGAGCGCCTTCTGGATCTCGATGGCGATAGCCGGATAGGGCCGCTGATGATGTGCGGAAGCACAGATGACGAGATCGACATCGCGCGCCTCGACACCGGCATGGGCGAGCGCCTTTCTGGCTGCGGCAGCGCCGAACTCGGCCATGACGGAAAGCTCGTCGTCGGCCCGGGCAGGAATGTTGGGCGCCATGCGCGCGGGATCGAGAATGCCGTCACGCTCATAGACATGACGCTGCCTGATGCCAGATGCATTTTCGATGAACTCCGCATCGGATTTCGCCAGCGGCGGCAACCCCCTCGCCCCGCGCTTAGGGTTTTCCGCATCGACCCACGCGTTGAAGCTGTCGACCAGCTCTTCATTGGAAATGGATGCCTCGGGGATCTCGACACCAATCCCGCCAACGCAGACCCGCGTCATGGCGTTGGAGTGATGCGGTGCGAAATCTGAAGCCTTTGGCTCGCCGGTGCGCAGCATGGTCCGTGCCTGTGTGTATCGGAGTTTAAACGCCTTTAATTCTCCAATCGTGGTTTATGTGAGATCAAGCGTGTGTCAAGGTCGTGACCCTATTCAGCGCTGTCACACTCAATAACATTGGTCCGACTTCAGAGACCCCTTTTCACTTGGAGCCTACCAAGTTGCTCCACCGTGTGAACCAAGGCCGAGCATTGACACGAAAGAAATGTTCTGCTTTTGTTCAAAGTAACAATACAAGCGACGGATGAAATCGATGGCTTGGCTGCGAAACAAGTACGAGTGCGACAAATGCGGATGCGGCTGGGAAGGTGAATGGTCCTGCGCCTGTGATGACGACTGTCCACAATGTGGAGCCCAGCAGATTGCAGCAGTCGATTCTCAAGACCTAAGCGTGATTGTTGAAGAAACGCCCGATAGAAACTTTTCCGTATCATTCTCCCCAGCCAGTGCGCAGCACAGCCCTGACTACATAAGAATATACCCAATCCACGACAAAGATCGGGCAGCCATGCTCGCTCAAAAAGCACATTCCCTCTGCAACCCAACGGTGCGGGGTCAGCGCAACGGGTGGCTGGCCGATGTACGTGATTGCGTGCTGGATTTGGAGAAAAGCACTTTCACACTTGATGAAGTTTATCAATATGAGCGGCAGCTATCATCGCTCTATCCAGACAATCGCTTTGTGCGAGAGAAAATTCGACAGCAACTCCAGATGCTACGCGACCTGAATCTTTTGTCCTTTATGGATTCAGGTCGCTATAGCCTCTTAGTATAGCCGCTACCGCGTCAGTCGCTTGTAGGTCACCCGCTTCGGATTGACGCTGTCGGGGCCGAGGCGGCGGATCTTGTCCTGCTCGTAATCCTCGAAGTTTCCTTCGAACCATTCCACATGGCTGTCGCCCTCGAAGGCGAGAATGTGCGTGGCCAGGCGGTCGAGAAACATGCGGTCATGCGAGATGATAACGGCGCAGCCGGCGAAGTTTTCCAGCGCGTCTTCGAGAGCCGCCAGCGTCTCGGTGTCGAGGTCGTTGGTCGGTTCGTCGAGCAGGAGCACATTGCCGCCTTCCTTGAGCAGCTTGGCCATGTGAACGCGGTTGCGCTGACCGCCGGAGAGCGATCCGACCTTCTGCTGCTGGTCGCCGCCCTTGAAGTTGAAGGACGAGCAATAGGCGCGGCTGTTCACCTCGTGGGCGCCGAGCTTGATGATGTCGTTGCCGCCGGAAATCTCTTCCCAGACCGTCTTGTCGGGGTTAAGCGAATCGCGGCTCTGGTCGACATAGCCGAGCTTGACGGTTTCACCGACACGGATTTCGCCGGCATCGGGCTTTTCCTGACCCGTGATCATGCGGAACAGCGTGGTCTTGCCCGCGCCGTTGGCGCCGATCACGCCGACAATGCCGCCGGGCGGCAGCTTGAAGTCGAGACCGTCGATCAGGAGGCGGTCGCCATAGCCCTTGGAGAGGCCTTCGGCCTCGATGACCACATTGCCGAGCCGCTCGCCGGCCGGAATGATGATCTGCGCATCGCCGGGCCGCCGGTCGGCGGCCGACTGAACCAGTTCGTCATAGGCGCGGATACGGGCCTTCGACTTGGCCTGGCGGGCCTTGGGGCTGGCCGCCATCCACTCGCGCTCGCGCGCAAGTGCCTTCTGGCGTGAAGCCTCTTCGCGACCTTCCTGCGCCATGCGCTTGGCCTTGGCTTCCAGATAGGCCGTGTAGTTGCCTTCATAGGGAATGCCGCGACCGCGGTCGAGCTCGAGAATCCAGCCGGTGACGTTGTCGAGGAAGTAGCGGTCGTGGGTGATGATCATCACGGCGCCGGGATATTCGCGCAGATGCTTTTCAAGCCACGCCGTCGTTTCGGCGTCGAGGTGGTTGGTCGGTTCGTCGAGAAGAAGCAGGTCGGGCTGGCGCAGCAAAAGCTGGCACAGCGCAACGCGGCGCTTTTCACCACCCGACAGATGGTCGATGGAGGCATCGCCCGGCGGGCAGCGCAGCGCCTCCATGGCCATTTCCACCTGACTTTCCAGATCCCAGAGGTTCTGGCTGTCGATCTGATCCTGAAGCTGGGAAGCCTCCTCCGCCGTCTCGTCGGAATAGTTCATCATCAGCTCGTTGTAGCGGTCGAGGATCGCCTTCTTGGCGGCGACGCCCTCCATCACATTGCCCATCACGTCAAGGGCCGGATCGAGCTGTGGCTCCTGGGGAAGGTACCCGCAGGTCGCGCCGTCGGCGAGCCATGCCTCGCCCGTAAATTCCTTGTCGAGGCCGGCCATGATCCTGAGCACGGTCGATTTACCCGCGCCGTTGGGGCCGAGAATGCCGATCTTGGCATCCGGATAGAAGGACAGGTGAACGTTCTCCAGAACCTTCTTGGAGCCATAGGCCTTGCTGAGGCCGGACATGTGGTAGATGAATTGGCGTGCCATGTGGCTCGTCGCGCTCCGTCTCACTCGAATTGGGGGGAACCTGTTGCGCAGCGTATGTAGGCCAAACGAAGCGGCGGGGCAATCCGCAGCACGGAGGGAAGATGGGCTTCGATGCTGAAACCCGGCTCGCAACGCCAGCCGGCTCTGATCTGCGCCTTTTCACGCGCCGGGCGAGCAGAAAGGTGCGCGCTGCGGTTCAGATCAATCATGGTGTTGCAGAGCATGCGGCCCGCTATGCCGGTTTTGCGGATTTTCTGTCTGAAAACGGTTTCGATGTCTATGCGCATGACCATCGCGGCCATGGAGCGACCACGGCGCCGGGGGCTCCGCTCGGCCATATCGGCCCAAAGGCGACCGCCGGAACGCTTCTGAAGGACGTGGAAGCCGTCCACAGACACATTGCTCAGGAGCGTGCCGGCCTCCCGATCATCATTTTCGGCCACTCCATGGGCGCCATGATCGCGCTCAACTACGCGCTGCGCAACGGACACCGCCTTGCAGGCGCGGCGATCTGGAATGCGCCGCTGGCAACGCGGACGGAGGCGCTGGCCGGCAAGGCCGTGCTCGCGTGGGAGCGTTTCCGCCTGGGTTCCGATGTGCCCTCGCGGCTCTTGCCGAAACTCACCTTCGCTGCCTGGGCGCGTGCCTTTCCCGACCGGCGCACCGATGCCGACTGGCTGTCGCGGGATGAGAGCGAAGTGGACAAATATATCGCAGACCCCCTCTCCGGCTGGGAGGCGTCCGTCGGCCTCTGGACCGCGCTCTTCGATCTCAGCCTGAAGGCAGCCGACAGTGCGGCACTGGAGGCCGCCCGCAAGACATTGCCCTTCATGCTTGTCGGCGGCAGCGAGGACCCCTCCACCAAAGGAGGAAAGATCGTGCGCAAGCTCGAAAGCCGACTGCGGGAGAGTGGCTTTTCGAATCTGGAAACAACGATCTACGACGGTTTCCGACACGAATCTCTCAATGAACTCGGCCGGGAAAAGGCGATGGAGGACTTTGCCCGCTGGGCCGGAAAATTCATCAATTAATGCCAAAATAATGCGTTCTGCGCATCTGGAAGCAGACCCAGCCGTTTGCTACCTCAAAACGGCATGAATTTTGGAGGGCTGCCGGCGATCATGAACAACCCACCCCTGAAGGGCGTCCGCGTCATTGAACTGGCGCGCATTCTGGCCGGCCCCTGGGCGGGCCAGGTTCTGGCCGATCTGGGCGCCGATGTCATCAAGGTCGAAAACCCCAATGGCGGCGACGACACCCGCAAATGGGGTCCGCCCTTCGTGGAAGGTGCCGATGGCGAGAACCTTTCGGCCGCCTATTACCATTCGTGCAACCGGGGCAAGCGCTCGATCGCGCTCGACTTCTCGAAGCCGGAAGAAGCCGAGAAGCTGAAAAAGCTGATCGCCACCACCGACGTTCTGATCGAGAACTTCAAGCTGGGTGGTCTCAAAAAATACGGGCTCGACTATGAGAGCCTGAAAGCCATCAACCCGCGCCTCGTCTATTGCTCCATCACCGGCTTTGGTCAGACCGGCCCCTATGCGCCGCGCGCGGGCTACGACTTCATCATTCAGGGCATGTCGGGCCTGATGTCCATCACCGGCGCGCCGGGCGGCGAGCCGCAGAAGGTGGGCGTGGCGGTGAGCGACATCTTCACCGGGCTCTACTCGGTGATCGCCATTCAGGCCGCGCTGCGCCATGCGGAGGCGACCGGCCAGGGCCAGCATATCGACATGGCGCTGCTCGACAGCCAGGTGGCGGTGCTCGCCAACCAGAATATGAACTACCTCATCTCCGGCAACAGCCCGGTGCAGATGGGCAATGCCCATATGAACATTGCGCCCTATGAGGTGCTGCCGGTGAAGGACGGGCACATCATCCTCGCCGTGGGCAATGACGGCCAGTTCCAGCGCTTCTGCAAGATCGTCGGCCTTGACGATCTGCCGGCAGACGAACGTTTTGCCACCAACCCGGCGCGCGTGGCCAACCGCGCAGCGCTGCGTGAGCGCATCGTCGCCACGCTGGCGGGCTGGGAAAAGGCGGAGCTTCTGGGCAAGTTCGACGCCAATGCGGTGCCGGCAAGCCCGATTAACACGATTGAGGAGATGTTCGATGATCCGCAGGTGAAGGCGCGCGGCATGCAGCTTTCCCTCGATGACGGACACGGCACGGCGCTGCCTTCGGTGCGTGCGCCCATCGCCCTTTCGGAAACCCCGCTTTCCTATGAACGGCCAAGCCCCCGGCTTGGTGAACACACGGCAGAGATCCTGCGCGAAATCGGAGACGACAGCGAATGAAGACCGGCGGCCAGCTTATCGTCGACAGCCTTGAAGCCAATGGCGTCGACCGCATTTTCAGCGTGCCGGGCGAAAGCTACCTGGCGGTGCTCGACGCGCTTCACGATTCAAAGATCCGCAACATTGTCTGCCGCCAGGAAGGCGGCGCGGCGATGATGGCGGACTGCCACGGACGGCTGACCGGCCAGCCCGGCATCTGCTTCGTCACGCGCGGCCCCGGCGCGACCAACGCATCGCCCGGCGTACACATCGCCATGCAGGATTCCACGCCGATGATCCTGTTCATCGGGCAGGTTGCGAGCCATGCCCGCGAACGCGAGGCGTTTCAGGAAGTGGATTACCGAGCCTTTTTCGGCCCCATCGCCAAATGGGCGACCGAGATCGACGATGCGGCGCGGATTCCCGAAATCCTGACGCGCGCCTTTTCGGTCGCGACCTCCGGCCGCCCCGGTCCGGTGGTGATTTCGCTTCCCGAGGACATGCTGACCAGCCTTGTGGATGCGCCCGCAGCACGGGCAGCCACGCCGGTCGAAACGCGACCGGGCGCAGCCGAGATGGAAGAGCTTGCCGCTCTCCTGAAGAACGCCAAACGGCCCTTCGTCATTCTTGGCGGTTCGCGCTGGAACGAGAAGGCCGTGGCCGATTTCCAGAAGGCGGCGGAAGCATGGTCCCTGCCCGTTGGCTGCTCGTTCCGTCGGCAGATGCTGTTCGATCACCTGCACCCCTCTTATGCCGGCGATGTGGGCATCGGCCCCAATCCGAAGCTCGCAGCCGCGGTCAAGGATGCCGATCTGGTGCTGCTCGTCGGCGGCCGGTTCAGCGAGATGCCGTCCTCCGACTACTCGCTCATGAAGAGCCCCTATCCCGACCAGAAGCTGGTGCATGTGCACGCCGACGCCAATGAACTTGGCCGCGTCTATCGCCCCACGCTTGCCATCAACGCCTCGTCGGCAGCCTTCACCGAGGCGTTTGCCGGGCTCGCGCCCGGTGACACGCCATGGGCAGAAGAGACCGCGCGCCTGCATCAGGCCTATCTCGACTGGTCGACCCCGCCAAAGACCGGCCCCGGCGCGGTGCAGATGGGTCCGATCATGGCGTATCTGGAAAGCGTTCTGCCGGAGGATGCGATCTTCACCAATGGCGCCGGCAATTACGCCACCTGGGTGCATCGTTTCCACCGGTTCCGCCGTTTCGCCACGCAGGGCGCGCCGACCTCGGGCTCGATGGGCTATGGAACGCCGGCAGCCGTGGCCGCCAAGGCGCTCTTCCCCGAGCGGCCCGTTCTGGCATTTGCCGGCGATGGCTGCTTCATGATGAACGGCCAGGAATTCGCCACCGCCGTGCAGGAGAACCTGCCGATCATCGTGGTGGTGGTGAACAACGGCATTTTCGGCACGATCCGCATGCATCAGGAGCGCGAATATCCCGGCCGCGTTTCCGGCACCTCGATCAACAACCCCGATTTCGCAGCGCTTGCCCGCGCCTATGGCGGGCATGGCGAGACGGTGGAAAAGACCGAGGACTTTGCAGGAGCCTTCGAGCGCGCGCAGGCGAGCGGGAAAGCGGCGCTGATCGAAATCCGGCTCGACCCGGAAGCCATCACGCCGGCAAAGACGCTCACGGATATTCGCGAGAAGCGCTGAGGTTGATTTGTGCTGCGGCGTGAGCCTGTGGCACCGGCAGCCCGTGCCTTCTCCCCCGCCCTTCGACAAGCTCAGGATGAGGGAGAAGGCAGATCAGCCGTTGTGGCTTCGAACGGGCGAGACTGTAAGCAGGTTTCTGCATAGAGCGCGAAACGGGCTGGAAGATTGCTCAGCCTGTTTGAAGCCATTCGTAATCTAAGAGCCGCTCTCAGCAAAGCTCATCCACCAACACAACCCTCACCAACACAGCCCTCACCAACACAGCCTTCATCCTGAGCTTGTCGAAGGGCGGGGGGCGGCATGGCGCGTGCAGCGTAAAATCAATAAGAGCAGGCGCTTGCCCCTCATCCCCCTGCCGGGACCTTCTCCCCGCTTGCGGGGAGAAGGAGTGCGTCATTAGGCGGCGTCGAAATCGAGGACCAGTTTCTTCGCCGTGGGGCGGGTCTGGCAGGCGAGTGTGAAGCCGGCTTCCACTTCCCAGGGTTCGAGCGAGAAGTTCACGGCCATCTCCGATTGTCCCTCCACAACGCGGCAGCGGCAGGTGCAGCACATGCCGCCGGCGCAGGAGTAAGGCAGCTCGATGCCGGCCTTGTGGGCAGCGTCGAGCACGGTGCCATCGGCATCCTGCATGGAGAAGCTGCGGCGCACCCCATCGACAACGACCTCAATGGCAACACCATCCTGAACCGCTTCGCGTGCGGCCTTCGATGCCTTGCGGGGCGCCGGCGCCTCGCCAGAAGGCGTGAAGCGCTCGAAGCGGATGCGGTCACGCTCGACACCCATTGCATGAAGCGCGCCGGAAACCGCATCGATCATCTCCCCCGGACCGCAAAGGAATACCCCATCCATGGCGGCGGGCTCGATGAGACCGCCGGTGGCCAGCTCGCCAACACGCTCAGCATCGATACGACCGTTTAGAAGCTCCACATCCTGCGTTTCGCGCGACAGGAGGTGGATCAGCGTGAAGCGGCCCATAAAGCGGTCCTTGAGGTCGTTCAGTTCCTCAAGGAACATGATCGTCTCGGTGGAGCGGTTGCCATAGACCAGCGTGATGGTGCTCTCGGGCTCGTGGGCGAGAACCGTGCGGGCGATGGAGAGCATCGGCGTGATGCCGGAGCCGGCGGCAAACAGAAGGTAATCGTGGCGCTCACCCTTCAGCGCGGTGAAGCGGCCCTGCGGCGGCATCACGCGGATCGTGTCACCCACCGACAGGACGTCGTTGACGAAGGTGGAGAAGCGGCCATCGGCCACCTTCTTCACGCCGACGCGCAGATACGGATCGCCGGGCGCGGAGCAGATGGAATAGGACCGGCGCGCCTCCGTGCCGTCGATATCGGTGGCGAGCGTCAGATACTGGCCGGGCGTGAAGGCAAAAGCCTCGGCCTGATCGGCCGGGATCTCAAAGGCGATCGCCACGGCTTCGGGGGTCTGGCGCTCGATGGAGGCCACTTTCAGATCGTGAAAACGCGGGGCCATGGTCACCTCGGTCTGGGGTCGGTCAGATACATTTGAAATAGTCGAAAGGCTCGTGGCAGGTCTGGCAGCGGTAAAGCGCCTTGCAGGCCGTGGAGCCGAACTCGGAAATGCGCGCGGTCTCGAGCGAGCCGCAGCGCGGGCACGCCACCTCCGTCTCGCCGAACAGGGCGCGGATGGAATTGGACGCATTCGCCGGTGGCGCAATGCCATAGGCGCGCAGTTTTTCACGCCCCTCTGCCGTGATCCAGTCCGTCGTCCATGCGGGCGAAATGACCCGTTCGATGCGCGGTTCGAAACCTGCCTCGCGCAGCGCCGTCTCCACCGCGAGCTCGATGGCGAGCACCGCCGGGCAGCCCGTATAGGTGGGCGTGACGCGGGCGACGGCGACGTCACCCTCCATCTCGACACCGCGCAGGATGCCGAGATCGGCAATGGTGACGGCGGGGATTTCCGGATCGACCACGGCGGCAGCGGCGCGATAGGCGCGCTCGGCCTGAGAAAGGTGGCTCTGCCCCTCACCGGCCTGCCGGGCGCTCTGCCCCGCAGACTGAGGAAAAGAGGCATTCACCACCGTGTTGCCCATCACCAGGTCATCCCCGGATAGGTGCGCTGCATGTATTGCAGCTCGGCGAGCAGGAAACCCAATGCCTCGCCGTGACGACCCTGACGGCCACCGGTCTGGCCATAGGGCGTTTCCACCCATTCAAGGCCAGCTTCGGCAAAGACCGGGCCGACAATGGCATCAAAAGCCGACCGCAGGGTGGACGGGTCGGGCGCGATGCCGGCCTCTGCCATGGCACGGGTGACTTCGTCGCTCTCGAACAGCTCGTCCACATAGGGCGCGAGCGCCTCGACCGCCGCCTTCATGCGGCGGGTGCTTTCTTCCGTGCCATCGCCAAGGCGCACCACCCATTCGCCGGCATGGCGGATGTGATAGGCGACTTCCTTCTCGGCCTTGGCGGCGATGCCGGCCAGACGCTCGTCGGTCGACGTCATCATGGCCTGCCAGAGCGGCTGCATAAAGGCAGCGAAATAGAACTGGCGCAGCATGGTGTGTGCGAAATCGCCGTTCTGGCGCTCGGCCATCAGACAGTTCACATACTCACGCTCACGACGCATATAGGCCAGCTGATCCTCGTCGCGGCCCTTGCCATCGACCTCGCCGGCATACTGGTAGAGCGAGCGCGCCTGGCCGATGAGATCGAGCGCCATGTTGGGCATGGCGAGATCCTCTTCCAGCATGGGCGCGTGCCCACACCACTCCGAAAGCCGGTGGCCGAGAACCAGATGATCGTCGGCAAGCCGCAACAGGAGCGCCGTCAACGTTTCACGAGAGAGGGAAGACGCGGGAGCCATCACATGTGCCCCACATCTTCGGGAATGTCGTAGAAGGTCGGGTGACGGTAGACCTTGGAAAGCGCGGGCTCGAAATTCTCGTCCTTGTTTTCCGGATCAGACGCGGTGATCGCCGAGGATGGTACCACCCAGATGGAGGTGCCCTCGCCGCGGCGCGTATAGACATCGCGCGCGGCCTGAAGCGCCATCACCTCGTCGGCGGCATGCACCGAGCCGCAATGCTTGTGCGCCAGCCCGTTGCGTGGACGAATGAAAACTTCCCAAAGGGGGATCTGGTTTTTCGTCATGTCACTTACTCCGCCGCCATTTTCGCCGCCTCGCGGCGGGCTTTGCGTTTCTCCGCATGGGCAAGGGCCGCCTCGCGCACCCATGCACCATCGTCCCAGGCTTTCCGCCGCGACGCGATGCGCTCGCGATTCATGGGGCCATGTCCCTTCACCACCCGCCAGAACTCGTCCCAGTCGATGGCACCGAAATCGTAGCCGCCCTTCTCCTCGTTCCATTTCAGATCGGGATCGGGGAAGGTCAGGCCGATGAACTCGCCCTGCGGCACCGTCGCATCGACGAATTTCTGTCTGAGCTCGTCATTGGTGAAGCGCTTGATCTTCCACTTCATGGACTGGTCGCTGTGCTGGCTGTCGCTGTCGGAAGGACCGAACATCATGAGCGAGGGCCACCACCAGCGGTTCAGCGCATCCTGCGCCATCTCCTTCTGCTCGGGCGTGCCGCGCGCAAGCGTCATCATGATCTCGTAGCCCTGACGCTGGTGAAAGCTCTCTTCCTTGCACACGCGGATCATGGCGCGCGCATAGGGGCCATAGGAACAGCGGCAGAGCGGGATCTGGTTCATGATGGCCGCGCCATCCACCAGCCAGCCAATCGCGCCGATGTCGGCCCAGGTCTGCGTCGGGTAGTTGAAGATGGAGGAATACTTCGCCTTGCCGCTGAGAAGCTCCTCGGTCATCTCCTCGCGCGAGACGCCCAGCGTCTCGGCAGCGGAATAGAGATAAAGCCCGTGGCCGCCCTCATCCTGCACCTTGGCGAGCAGGGCCGCCTTGCGGCGCAGCGAAGGAGCGCGCGTGATCCAGTTGCCCTCCGGCAGCATGCCGACAATCTCGGAATGCGCGTGCTGGCCGATCTGGCGGACGAGCGTCTTGCGGTAGCCCTCCGGCATCGGGTCGTTGGGCTCGATTTTCTCTTCGGCGTCGATGCGCGCCTGGAACGCGGCGAGGAAAGCCTCGTCTTCGTTCGTATCGGTCTTAGCGCCGATAAGCCCTTGGCTATACATCGCTTGTCCTCCATGCTTGCGGCGGCTCAGGGCGGGGGAACAGGCCCCACAGAAAACATGTAACAAAAAAACTTGAAACCTGCAATATTTTGTAACGCTTTTTGGCGACGGGAGGAACGATGAGCGAAACGGCGATTGAAAAGGACGCGCTGACGGCCGCGCGCGACACGCTTGCAACGGTTTTCGCACCGTGGATTGCAGCGCTTGAAATCGAGGCGCTCGCAGCGGACGAGACTGGCGTGAACTTCCGCCTGCCGGAAAATCGGGACCTTGCGCATGCGGGCGGCGTGATCTGCGGGCAGGCAACGGCATCTGCGGCCGACACATGCGCGGTGGCGGCCCTTTCCGCCGCCAATGGCCGCTTCCGCACCTGCACGACGGTGGACATGACCACGCATTTCATTCGCCCACTGAAGCCCGGCCCCGTGGCGATCCGCGTCGAGGTACTGTCGAATGGACGGCGCATGGCCTATGTGCGGGTGGAAATGCGCGCCGAAGGCGACACACGCCTCGCCTTCACGGCAACCGGCGCCTATGCTTATCTTGACGGCTAAACTTCCGCAAAACCGTGTTTTATTTCGAGTGACAGATCAATCGGAATTAAAGTAGCCTGATCCGGCAATTCTTGCTGCAATTACGCTGTGGAGGAAAGTTATGATCAGATCACTTGAAGACTTCGATGAGTTTTGCGGGGACGACGAGAAACTTGATTCATCGCACCTTTCGATCCTCAGCAATGAGGAAATCTCCTTTTTCCGCCATTGCCTGGATTTTGATAAAAACGGCTTTGTTTCAAAGATCTATTTCGGGGATCTTGCGAAAGCCGGGCTCAATGATTTTCAGATCGCCGAGGTGGCCGCACTTTTCGGCATCGACGAAAAGCGCTTCAAACGCACCTATCACGCTTTTGGCGACGCGCAGGGCAACTGCGTGCGCAGGCTCTACTGGTGGTGCCCTTACTGACAGCCACGGGTGAACAGACGGAATGCGACAGCGGGCGGTCGGAGGCGCGCCCGCTATCTGCGTTCATAAACGCCTATTCCTTTTCCTTCCAGACCGCTTCCTGCCCGTAGAGCGGCACGGTGGAGATCGCCATCTTGGCCGAACCGTCCTGCACCTGACGGGCGTGGGAAAGATAGATCAGTGTGTCATTCTTCTCGTCATAGATGCGCTTGACGACGACGGACTTCCAGATCAGCGACTGGCGCTGCTTGAACACCTCCTCGCCATCTCCGCCAAGGTCGATGTCACCAATGACGATGGGACCGGTCTGCCGGCAGGAGATGGAGGAGTTGGACGGATCCTCGAACCAGTTGCCCTTTTGCAGCCGGTCGATCACGCCGCGGTCGAAATAGGTGACGTGACAGGTCACGCCCTCGACCTTGGGGTCGTGCACGGCCTCGATGATGATGTCGTTGCCGAGCCAGTCGACACCGATTTCGCCCACCTGCTCGGCGGATACGGGAGCGGCGATGAAAACGGATGCGATGAGTGATGCGGCAAGTGCCGGGAGGGAAAAACGCATGGCCTGTCTCGAACGGTTCAAACTCGGATGCCCCCAATATGGGGGCTGACCGGCGCGAATGGAATGCGCCCCGGGGTACGAACCTTGCTAGAGAGCGGCGACTATTTGCCGGACCGAATCATGTCGCGAATTTTCACCGCCTTTTCGAAATGATCCAGCGCGTGCGTTCTGATCCACCATTCCGCCGCTTCCATGAGAAGCTCGGGATCGTCATTTTTGTTGGCGAAGAAGGCATAGAAAGAGAGCCCGACGCCCTCACCCTTCTTCGCGATTTTCTCTTCGCAGATCGCGATGGCTTTCGCCCTGAGCGCTGGCCGCATGTGCGGTATCCTTCTGACCAGGATGGTGTTTTTTCTCTGCTGATCCAAGACGAAGGCTGCGCCCACTGGATTTGCTGAAGTTCAGTCTGGAACGAAGATCCCTTCATCGAGCGCCCAGAGGCACATCCCGGCATCGCCAGCTTGTGGATTATGCTTCGATGCCGCGATCCACTCCAGAAGCGCCCGCGCCTCCTGCGGCGCGATAGCGAGGGTCGCCTTGGCGGAGTTCAGACGCACCTGTATATTTCGATGTTTATAGAGTTCCATGATCAGCCGCCGCCGATCTCCTGGCCGCGCACGCAGTTCATTCTTAATCGACATCAGTTCGTCGAAGAGCTTGTTGAAACGGGAAATTTCATTTCCCAACAGTGCATGATCCTGTTCCACACCAATTTCAGCGGCACGCGCGATGAGACTGTCGTCTGACTGGTTTGCAAGACGAGCGGCTTTGGACTTCATTTCAGCACTCCAAACTTTCTCAGTGCATATCGCCCCATCAATTCGCGTTCCTCCCGGCGGCTTTCTACCTTCGCCCAAACCGTGGTCCATACATCAGAAATGAAAGTACATCCTTGGCATATACTTCCTGCGGAAGCGCCCTGGCATCAATGATGGATTGAACAATCTGAATGGCCTTATCCGGATAAAGAGGGTGGGCATGTTTGGCGGCGTTCAGCCGCACTTGAGGATTGTCGTGATCAAACAGTTCGATCAGCGCATGACGCTGATCACCGGGGCGCGCTTCCAGTTCTTCAACCAGCTTTTTGATTTTCATATAAGCCCGGTTGTAAGGCCGGGCCGGGCCCAGACTGCTGACAAACCCCTGGCATTTGCCGGGGGTTTTTGATTCACTGGGTCATGTTGAAGACACCGGCCCCCGAACAGACAGCGCTCGAGATGG
>NZ_JBWKMB010000005.1:0-26924 GCF_056431025.1 Nitratireductor lacus
ACCATCTCGAGCGCTGTCTGTTCGGGGGCCGGTGTCTTCAACATGACCCAGTGAATCAAAAACCCCCGGCAAATGCCAGGGGTTTGTCAGCAGTCTGAACCCGGCTGGCTTCAGCCGGGTTTTTTGTTGCCGGCTTCAATTTTGCCGCTGCTGGAACTTTTCCTGTTTCCGACTCGTTACTTTAGGTGATGTCTCGTTGCTTCGGTCGAGATCACCGCAGTTTGCGAAGCCTTGTGACGGCTCTTGTCGGGGTTTGCGGGATATCCGCCATTGGCGTGGCCGCGCTTGTTCGGACGGTGCGTCAACGACGCTCTGACAGAACGAACCGCGCATTGGCCAGAGCTGGTGCGTTTGGGCTTGGAGGCCCGCGAAACCTTTGTTTAAGGGGCGGGCCATTAACGCGGGAGTGCATCATGCAAGACCGGGCGGAACGCAAACTGATTGAAAGTGCCATGAAGGCGCCGTATCTGGCGCTGGAAGAAGAACAGGATCTGGCGAAGCGCTGGTACAGGAAGCACGATCAGCAGGCGCTTCACCAGTTAACCGTGGCCCATATGCGGCTGGTTATTGCCATGGCCGCCCGCTTCCGGAACTTCGGATTACCGGTGGCCGATCTCATTCAGGAAGGCCATATCGGCCTTCTGGAAGC
This sequence comes from Nitratireductor lacus, assembly GCF_056431025.1. Lineage (NCBI taxonomy): Bacteria > Pseudomonadati > Pseudomonadota > Alphaproteobacteria > Hyphomicrobiales > Phyllobacteriaceae > Nitratireductor > Nitratireductor lacus. The sequence continues at coordinate 650 of NZ_JBWKMB010000005.1, forward strand.
TGCGGCGCGCTTTGACCCGGAGCGCGGCGTGCGCTTCTCGACATATGCAACCTGGTGGATACGCGCCTCGATGCAGGACTATGTTCTTCGCAACTGGTCCATCGTGCGCGGCGGAACGAGTTCTGCGCAGAAGGCGCTGTTCTTCAAGTTTCGCCGGCTGCGGGCGAAGCTGCAGAAGAGCATGGGAACCTCCAGCGAAATCCACGAAGAAGCGGCCCGGCTTCTCGGTGTGTCGCCGGCAGACGTGGCCATGATGGATGCAAGACTTTCCGGTCCCGATCTTTCCCTCAACGCCCCGATGCGCGATGAAGGGGACGCGTCCGCAGAGCGGATGGAGTTTATTCCCTCCGATGACGATCCAATCGACGAAACGGTTGAGCACATGATCGACGGCGAACGGCGGGCGCTCTGGCTCGCCGATGCGCTCGATGTTCTCGATAAACGCGAACTGAAGATCATCCGCGAGCGTCGCCTGTCGGATGAGGGGGCCACGCTGGAGGCGCTTGGCACGGCGCTCGGAATATCGAAGGAGCGCGTCCGCCAGATCGAGAGCAGGGCGATTGAGAAGCTGCGCAGCGTGCTTGCGCGCGAACATCCCGCGCTTGCAGGTGGTACGACCTAAACTATTGATAGAGCATCGGAATAATCCGGAAACCGGATTCCACTTTTCGGTCCGATGCTCTAGCCGCGAGTTCCCAAACAGGCGGGGAGCACAATATTGCTGTGCTACTACTGGTCGGTGACGATCTTCACCCTGGTCCCCGTTGACGGCGTGGCGCCGGGGCTGAGCGCGTTCAGGAGGCGGAACAGTTCGACTTTCCGATCGACGCCGCGCATCTGCGCGGCCAGCGAACCCAGTGTTTCGCCGGGCTGAACCGTAACCACGCGAATGCGCAGGGGCTTGAGGGCCGCACGCTCGGTCTGGTCGAGAACACGGAAGCTCTGGCTGACCGAATCGGCGACCCTTTCAAGATCACCGCTCGTCGCCGGCGCGGCTGTCAGCAGGCGATAAACCTGCCCGCCGGAGCGGATCACCGTCACGTCGAACTGCCAGCCGTCGGCGCTGGCGCGGCCTTTCGCAGCCGGGTAGCCATTGATGGTAAGCGTGCGGATGGTCTCGGGTTCCAGCCCGGCCACCCAGCCGCTGGTCAGATAGTCGGACAGGGATGTGCCCTGGGGCACCGTTGCGCCATCGAAACGGACCGCGATGTCGTCGGGCCCGACAGCGGTGACCGCCTTGGCGGAATTGTCGATGACGAACCCCTGGGGGACGCGGAAAGCGACGCCAAGGCCCGGATGCAGAAAGTCGCGTCCGCGCACAAAGCCCTCTTCCGGCGAATCGCCATAGATCATCCCGTCAATGCCGGCGAGGAAGGAGTCGCGGTCGCGCTTGCCTGCCGCGTCCGGCTGTTGCAATTCTCGGGCATGGCGCTGTGCGAGTTCGATACGGCGCGGCGCATTGGGGTGGCTGGCCAGAAAGTCGAGGCTGGCGTCAGTCGCGCCGCTGACGCTGCGAAAGCCCTGATAGGCGTCCATCGCCTGAAGGAAACGTGCCGCCGCGAAAGCGTCATACCCCGCATGGGAGGTGGTGCGGATGCCGATACGGTCGGCTTCAAGCTCCTGATTGCGGGAGAACTGTGCAAGCCGGAGCTTGCCGCGCACCAGAGCGGCCTGCGCTGCCTGATCGCGCCCGCCAACCACTTCATTGACCACTTTCGACGCGAATTTTTCTTCCGCTTCGAGCTTCTGCCGCTCGATGCCGTGATTGGCGGTCACATGCGCCATCTCATGCGCGAGCACGGCAGCAAGCTCCGCCGAGTCGTTGGCGAGCGCGAGAAGGCCGCGTGTGACGTAGAGGTAGCCACCGGGCAGGGCGAACGCATTGACGTTCGGCGAGTTGAGGATGGTGATCCTGTAAGCGGCGCCGGTGTTCTGTTCGTCGAGCGTGAGCGAGCCGACGACCTTGGCCACCATGCGCTCGAGTTTCGGATCGGAATATTCGCCGCCATAAGTCTGCAGGATGCGCGGATGCTGCTGGCGGGCAAGGCGCGCCAGGCGGTTGCCGCGCGTTACCGTGTCCACCGTGACCGGGTTGGACGAGGGCATGAAGCTGCCTGTGTCGGTCGGAATCATCTGGCAACCGGACAGGAGCGCGGTGAGCGTCAGGGCCAGGACAGTTTTGCGCGGCAAGGAACGCGCGGACGGCAGGAAGTTCATGGTAGCGGGCGCTCGATTGGACAGGTGAATGTCCTTCCGGTTGATCTTGTCCAAAGCATGACCGGCATTAATGTGCGAGTCACGCGTTTGGTTCCCTCAGCATTTCATCATGTCCCATCCGGGGCACGGTCTAGCGTATAAGCTGCAAAAGGGGAATCCATTTCTTGGAGCTTAATTGATTTCCCGGCGTGCGCCTATATAGCGGTTGAAGGCTTCCGAAGCGGTGCCTGAAACAAACGCCCCGGTTGTGCCCGTCGCCGAGATCCTTCCATCTTCCACGAAGATCATGGTTTTGCAGAGCCGCTCCGCATCGCGCGGATCGTGCGTGGCCATGAGGACCGTCATTTTCTGCTCTGCGTGCAGCGCGGCTATGAGCGCGAGCATTTCGTCGCGCAGCGCCGGTCCAAGCGAGGCGAAGGGTTCGTCCATCAGGAGAACCGGACGTTTGCGAATCAGAACGCGGGCAAGTGCCACACGCTGGCGCTCGCCGCCCGAAAGCGCCTGCGGCAGCCGGTCTTCCTTGCCGGCGAGGCCGGTTCTGGCAAGAGCGTCCGAGACGGCCGCGCGGTCTTCTTCCGTCAGTTTCAGAGAGGGTGAGCGGCCGAGCCCCACATTCTGCGCCACGGTGAGATGCGCGAAGAGATTGTTCTCCTGAAACACCATGGAGACCGGCCGGCGGTGGGGAGTAAGCGCAGAGACATCCTCGCCATCGATGAGGATGCGGCCCGATGCGGGTCGCTCAAAGCCGGCAATCAGGCTGAGCAGGGTCGACTTGCCCGAGCCGCTCGGGCCCATGACGGCGACGATGTCTGACGCAGCGATGGTCGCGTCGAACGCCATTGAGCCTGCGCCGGGATAGGCAAAACGCAGCCTGTCGAGCGTGATCTCCGCGCCGTTCCCGGTGTCGGTTCTGGTCATCTTTTCTCCCTGCCGAGATAGTCGGCGATAAACATCAATCCCAGGCAGAGGAGCCCGAGGAAAAGGGCAATGCCGGCGGCATCCGCCGTGCGGTAGCTGCCCATGCGCTGCAGCAGGAGATAGGGCAGGGTCTGCACCTGATCGGAGCCGAACAGGGCGATGACGCCGAGATCGCCCAGCGAAAGGGCCGCGGCAAAGGCGAGTGCGGTGGCGGCGGGGCGTTTGAGCGCCGGCCAGTCGACAAGGCGCAGCCGGATCCAGCCGGTGATGCCGAGCGACAGACACAGCCTTTCATGACGGGCGCTCGCGGCATCATAAGCCGGGCGGATGGCGCGTATGGCGAAGGGCATTGCCATCACCGCATTGACCGTGACGACCATGACCGGCGCGAAGGCGAAGACATTGCCCACATGACGCAGGAGAATAAACCAGCCCGCGCCGATGACCAGCGGCGGGACGATGAGCACCATGGCGGCGCCGCTGTCCGTTGCGCGCTCCAGCAGGGATGCGGGCAGGGCGCCGCGCTTCATTTCCAGCGCGCGCCGGGCGGCGACCAGCGCCAGTGACAGGATGAGGCAGAGAAGCGACGAAAGGCCCGCGAAGACAAGGCTGGTCGTCGTGGCGGAGAAGACCGCGCTTTCGGTCGCAAGGCGCCCGAGATCGGCCCTGAGGCCCGCAATCACGGTCGCACCCATCGGACCGGCGACGAAGAACAGGCCGATGAGGATGAGGGTCGCGTTAAGACCGGTTTCGGCGGGCGTGTGCCAGACGATCCGGCGGGGGGCGACAGGCAGGTTCGCGTCGCCGCTGAAGGAAGCGCCGAGACGGCTCATAGCCAGCACGATACTGCCTGCCAGCGCTACCTGAATGAGAGTGAGCACCAGTGCGCGCGCGGGGTCGAAGTCGAAGCGCAGCGCCTGATAGATCGCCACTTCCAGCGTGGTGGCGCGCGGCCCGCCGCCAAGCAGCAAGACGATGGTGAAGGATGTGACGCATAGCATGAAGACGAGCCCGGCGATGCCGGGCAGGGCAGCGCGCATGGCCGGCCATTCGAGAAACCGGAACGAGGCGCGCGCGCCCATGCCAAGCTGGGCCGCAAGACGCCACTGGTCTGCCGGCACGCTTTCAAGCGCGTTCAGGAAGAGCCGCGTTGCGAGCGGCAGGTTGAAGAAGACATGGGCGACCAGAATGCCCGAGAGGCCATAGATGCCGGGCCAGTGCTCGTTGAAGGCGACCGACAGGAACGGTGCAAAGAAGCCCGCGCGGCCATAGAGCGCAAGAACACCGAGGGCGGCCACGATGGCCGGTAGCGCAAGCGGCACGGCGAACAGGCGCAGGATGAAGGCACGTCCCGGAAAGGCCGGGTGCCGTGCCAGCGCACGCGCCAGAAGGATCGCTGGTAATACAGAAAGCAGTGTCGACAGCAGCGCCTGCCAGAGCGTGAAACGGGCAATGCGCAGAAGCCATGCATCGAACGCATCCAGCGCGCCGGCACCCTGGCTTTCTGCCTCCACGGCGAGACCGATGAAGGCCCCGCCGATCAGCAGGCCGATGGCGGTTAGCGCGAGGCGCCCCGCTGTTGTGCGTCTGTCCATGGCGGGCGCGTGCGGGATGATCAGCGGCTCATCACCGAAAGCCACTCATCGACCCAGGCCCTGCGGTTCTTTGCAACCTCCTCAGGTGAAAATTCGAGCGTCTTTTCCGGTTTCACAAGGTCATCGAAGACCGGGTTCAGCGGGTCGGATATTTCTCCGGCAGGGAACATCCAGTTGGTTTCGGGAATGGCGTCCTGAAAGCCGGGACCGGTCATGAAGGCGAGGAATTTCTGCGCCAGCGGATTCTTCGCGCCCGCAACCGTCTGTGCCGCCACTTCCACCTGCAGGTAGTGGCCTTCCGCGAAGCTGGCTGCCTTGTAGCGCTCGGTGTCCTCGGCGATGCGGTGATAGGCGGGCGAGGTGGTGTAGGAGAGCACCATGGGAACCTCACCGCTGGTGAACAGTCCATAAGCCTCGCTCCAGCCGGGCGTCACCGTCAGCACCTTGTCCTGCAGCCGGCTCCAGGCGGTGGCCGCCTCGTCGCCATAGACGGCCTTGACCCAGAGCAGAAGACCAAGCCCCGGCGTGGAGGTGCGCGGGTCCTGAATGGCGATCTTCAGATCACCCTCGGCCTCCACCAGTTCCTTCAGACTTGCCGGCGGCATCTCGATGGCTTCGGTGTCGTAGACGAAAGCGAAATAGCCATAGTCGAAGGGCACGAATGTATCGTTCTCAAAGCCACCCGGCACGCTCACTTTCGCCATGTCGATGCCATGGGGCGCGAAGAGGCCGGTGTCCTGCGCCTCATGGATCAGGTTGTTGTCAAGGCCAAGCACGATGTCGGCCCTGGTGGATGCACCCTCAAGCCGGACACGGTTGAGCAGTGCCACGCCATCGGCGACCGAAACGAATTCCACGTCGCAACCGCATTCCGCCTCAAACGCCTTTTCCACCTGTGGGCTTGGGCCCCAGTCGGACGTGAAACTCTCATAGGTGTACACCGTGAGCTTTTCCTGGGCGAATGCCTGGCCGGAAAGGGCCAGCGCGCCGAGCGCCAGAGTGGAAAGCAGGGTGGTGGTGCGCATCTGCGCCTCCTCTTTTCTGGTCTGGGAATGAGGCGCTGAATGAAAAGCGTCTAATCCCTCCGCCGGTATCAACCGGATCAGGTTCCGCGGGTTGGTTGGGTTCTTCCCAAGCCTCTCAGCCGACAATGCGCCGGCACCCCGTTAGAGCGACCGGGAAAATAGGGCGCGGCGCGCAGCTCCGCAAGGGGGTTGGATGGTGCAAACGCCGTTGGCGCTGGCCCGCCGGCATGATATGGGCCTCGCCCATGAGCCGATTTACCCTTCTCCTTGGCGGAGACCTCACCCGGACACCGGCCCTCGATGCCGAAATCGCCGACAGCCGTATCATCGCAGCGGATTCGGGCATGCGCCATGCTGCGCTTCTCGGCGTCAAACCCGAGCTCTGGGTGGGGGACTTCGATTCCGTGCCCGACGGGTTTGAGGATGCCTATGCCGACGTGGCGCGCCGCACCTTCCCCTCCGAGAAGGACAAGACCGACGGCGAGATCGCGATTGCGGCAGCTCTGGAGGCCGGGGCGACAAGCCTTTTGCTGGCCGGTGCCTTCGGAGGCGAACGGGCCGACCACATGTTCCTGCATTTCGCTCAGGCATTGCAGCTCTCCGAACGCGGCATTGCCGCAAAGCTGACGAGCGGGCATCAGGAAGGCGTGCCGCTCATCCCGGGGCGGCGCCACAGCTTCGCCTATGCTGATGGCACACTGTTTTCGATCCTCGGCTTTTCGGAGCTTTCCGGCCTCACGGTCGAAGGCGCGAAATGGCCGCTCGATGCCGTCGAGGTGCCCTTCGGATCATCGCTGACGCTTTCCAATGTAGCGGATGGCGGCCTTTCCATCACGCTCATGAAGGGCCGGGCGCTTTTTATGGCGCATCTACTGAATACGGAGAACGCTGAACCATGGCGCCGCCCCTTTTAAAGCTGGATGATATTCGTCTAACGTTCGGTGGCACGCCGCTGTTGGCCGGTGCCTCGCTGATGGTCGGCCCCGGCGAGCGGCTTGCGCTGGTGGGACGCAATGGCTCCGGCAAATCAACACTGTTGAAGATTGCCGCCGGGTTCGTGGAGCCGCAGGATGGCGAGATCTTCCGCCAGCCGACAGCAACCATACGTTATCTGCCGCAGACGCCCGACTGGCAGGGGTTCGCGACCGTGCGCGCCTATGTGGAGGCGGGGCTTGGGCCTGCCGACGACATCAACCGGGTGGCGCTTGTCATCGACCGGCTGGGGCTCACGGGCGATGAAGACCCGGCGACGCTTTCTGGCGGCGAGGCGCGCCGTGCGGCACTGGCCCGCGTGCTTGCACCGGAGCCGGATCTGCTACTGCTCGATGAGCCGACAAACCATCTCGACCTCGCCACCATCGAGTGGCTTGAGGAAGAGTTGCAACGGACCTCTTCCGCTTTGGTCACCATCTCGCATGACCGCCGATTTCTGGAGAAGGTAAGCCGCGCAACCGTGTGGCTCGATCGGGGTGTGACGCGGCGGCTCGACAAGGGGTTCGCCCATTTCGAGGACTGGCGCGATCAGGTGCTCGAAGAGGAAGAGCGCGAGCAGCACAAGCTCGCCCGCAAGATAGAGCGTGAAGAGCACTGGCTGCGCTATGGCGTGACCGCGCGCCGCAAGCGCAATGTGCGCCGTCTGGGAGAGTTGCAGGCGCTGCGTGAAAAACACCGCAGCCACCGCGGCGCAGAAGGCGTGGCGACCATGGCGGCCAGTGATGCTGCCGAATCCGGCAAGCTCGTCATCGAGGCGAAGGGGCTCGCCAAATCCTATGACGGACTGCAGGTGGTCAAGGACTTCTCCACGCGCATTCTGCGTGGCGACCGGGTTGGTCTTGTCGGGCCCAATGGCGCCGGCAAAACGACGCTTATCAACCTTTTGACAGGCAAGCTTGAGCCCGATGAGGGATCGCTGCGGCTCGGTGCCAATCTGGAAATCGCCATTCTGGACCAGAAACGCGCGCTCGATCCACAGGAGACGCTTTCTCACTTCCTGACCGACGGGCGCGGCGACAGCGTCGTCGTCAACGGGCAGGAGCGGCACGTCGTTTCCTACATGAAGGACTTCTTGTTCAAACCGGAGCAGGCGCGCACGCCGATCCGCGAGCTTTCGGGCGGTGAACGCGCGCGGCTGGTTCTGGCCAGGCTCCTCGCACGGCCGGCCAATCTGCTGGTTCTCGATGAGCCGACAAACGATCTCGATATGGAGACGCTCGACCTTCTGCAGGAGCTTGTCGAGGACTTTCCCGGCACGGTGCTGCTCGTCAGCCATGACCGCGATTTCCTCGACCGTACGGTGACGAGCACCATTGCGCCTGCTGGCGATGGCCGCTGGATTGAGTATGCGGGCGGTTATTCCGACATGATGGCGCAGCGCAAGGGCGAGGAGCTGGAGCGGCGCAAGGCGCGCGGCGCCGAGCAGCAGAAGGCGAAGCCCGTCGGCAATGCGGGCGGCTCCAAATCGGCTGCCAAGAAGCTCTCCTACAAGCAGAAGTTTGCGCTGGAGACACTGCCCAAGAAGATTGATGAGCTGGCGGATGAGATCGCGGCATTGGAAGAGAAACTCGCCGATCCGAACCTCTACACGCGCGATGCAGCCGCGTTTCAGCGCTTTTCCAAAGAGCTGGACACCGCGCGCGCCAGCCGTGAGAAGATGGAAGAAGAGTGGCTGGAACTTGAAATGCTGCGCGAGGAGGTCGAGGGCGCATAGCAGCCCTTGCTTCTTTGGACGCCGACTTCAAAGCCCCCTTCTCCCCGCAGGCGGGGAGAAGGTGAGGATGAGGGGCGAGCACCATGTTCTGTGAAACCGCGATACGCGAGAGTTTTACAAGCGCGGCGTGAGCGCCAACCCCTCATCCCCCTGCCGGGACCTTCTCCCAGCAGGCGGGGAGAAGGAAGCCGTCATTCGCCCGCCTTCACCGCTCGCTAACCAGACTGGTTCAGAATGCCGCGTATGGACCAGGATTTCCTCATTTCCGCAAAGCCCGACCTCCAGAAGGCCCGTACCAGGTGGCTTGCCTCGCTGGCCGATGAGCGGCGTCTTTCGGCGCTGACCGTCGATGCCTATGAGCGCGACACGCGGCAGTTTCTGCAGTTTCTCACAGGGCATTGCGGCGAGGCACCGGGTCTCTCCGACATCGCCGAGCTGCGCCCGGCGGACCTGCGCGCCTTTCTGGCCTTTCGGCGCGGCGGGGGCGCGGGAGCCCGCACGCTCGGGCGCGGGCTTGCCGGGGTTCGCTCGTTTCTGCGTTATCTGGAGCGTCGGGGGCTGGTGAACGCGGCGGCTGCGGCTGCGCTGAAGGCGCCGCGTGCGCCGCGCGGGCTGCCCAAGCCACTGACGGCCGCCGATGCGCGCAAGGTCGCCTCGGGCGAGGGGCAGCTTGCCGAGGAACCGTGGATCGCGGCGCGGAATGCAGCCGTCTTCACGCTGCTTTATGGAGCCGGGCTTCGCATTTCGGAGGCGCTGGGGCTTCTGGGCGGTCAGGTCGGGGAACTGCGCCAGGGCGCGCTCAGGATCACCGGCAAGGGCGGCAAGACACGGCTTGTGCCGGTGCTGCCGGTATCCGCCGAGGCGGTCGCCGAGTATCAGCGCCTTTGCCCTTACCATCTGGAGGCTGACGGGCCGCTCTTTCGCGGCGCGCGTGGCGGCGCTTTGCAACCGGCCATCATTCAGCGCGAGATGAAGCGTATGCGCTCCGCGCTCAACCTGCCGGAGACGGCAACGCCGCATGCGCTCAGGCATTCCTTTGCCACGCATCTTCTTGGGCGCGGCGGCGATCTGCGCGCGATCCAGGAGCTTCTGGGCCATGCGAGCCTCTCCACGACGCAGGTCTATACGGGCGTGGACACGGCGCGGCTTCTCGAAATCTACGATGCCGCCCATCCGCGGGCCTGAAGCCATTGCTCGCAATTTGTGGTGGCGGATTAACGGTTTCGCCGGGATTTGCCGCTAGCGTGGCGCCATGAAAACGCATGCAAAAGCCACCACCGCGACCGAGCGGTTTGTTGACCGCCTTTTTCTGTGCGCTGCTGCCTTTCCGCTTTTCCTGCTGCTGGCGCTGGTCCTCGGCCTGTTAATGGCAAAGCCGGCAAAGGCGGATGAGATTGTCTGTTCGGGCACAAACCTCCTGACGGAACTCGCCGCAGAGAACCCGGCCGCGCTTGAAGAGGTGCGACGACAGGCGGCGGAGACGCCGAATGGCAGCGGACTCCTTTGGCGGGTCGAGAAGGAGGGCATTGAGCCCTCTTATCTTTTCGGCACCATGCATATGAGCGACCCGCGCGTGGTCACGCTCCCCAGGGATGCCCGCGAGGCTTTCGACGGGGCGGAGCGTGTCGTTATCGAGACCACCGACATTCTCGATCAGTCGAAGATGGCTGCGGCGATGTTCAAACGGCCGGACCTGATGATGTTCACGGGCAAGGAGACGCTTGGCGATCACCTCGATGAGGCGGAGCGTCAGGCGGTGGCGGATGCGCTCAAGGCGCGCGGCATTCCGTTTGCCAGCGTCAAGAAGATGAAGCCCTGGATGCTGATCTCGCTGGTGGCGCTGCCGGTTTGCGAGATCGAGCGCAAGGAAGCGGGTATGCCGATCCTGGATCTTAAGCTGGCAGAGGATGCTCAGAATGCCGGCAAAGAGCTTCTCGGTCTTGAGACGGCGGTTGAGCAACTGGACGCCATGGCCTCCCTGCCCATGGAAATGCATGTGCGCGGCCTGGTAGAGACGCTGGCGCTTGGTGACGGCCTGAACGACGTGATGGAAACCATGGTGTCGCTCTATGCCGAAGGCGAGACCGGCATGTTCTGGCCGCTGATCCGCGTCGCGATCCCCGAGCAGCAGGGTGCATCAGGGGATTACGCCGCCTTCGATCAGGCCATGGTCAAAGCGCGCAACGGCACGATGGCCGAACGGGCGCGGCCTATTCTGAATGAAGGCAGCGCCTTCATCGCCGTCGGGGCACTGCATCTGCCCGGTGAGGAAGGGCTCATCGAACTCCTGCGTGCGGACGGTTATACCGTTGAGGGTGTCCGGTAAATTTGGGGTTCCGGCTAACTAATTGCATGTTATCTTTCCAATGGCGTTGGGGAGCGTCATTTGGAGCTCTGTCATGCAGGACGAAAACAAAAAAAAGAAACCCCAACATCGTTCTGCCGGTTCGGAGGGAACGCGGGGTTTTGTGATTGGCGCCGTTGGAGCGGCGATCGTGATCCTCGCTTTCATGGCGATTTCAGGAAGCGGCTTTTTCGGCGAGGACGTCACCGGGACGTCCGGCACCGTCTCCGACAGTGTACCAATGGGCGACGGCGGATAGAAAAAGGCCCCGAAGCTTTCGCGCCGGGGCCCTGTTGTCTGTAAATTCCTGTCGGATCACATGTGGATCGGCTTGGCGAAGGTGGCGAGAGCCGCTTCCTTGACCGTTTCCGACATGGTGGGGTGCGCGTGGCAGGTGCGGGCGAGGTCTTCCGACGAGCCGCCGAACTCCATCAGAACCGCTGCCTCGTGGATCATTTCGCCGGCGCCGAAGCCGACGATATGAACGCCCAGCACGCGATCCGTCTTCTTGTCGGCGAGCACCTTCACGAAGCCGTCCGTCTTGAGCATGGAGCGGGCGCGACCGTTGGCCGAGAAGGGGAATTTGCCGGCGTTGTATTCCACGCCGGCCTTTTTCAGCTCTTCTTCGGTCTTGCCGACGGAGGCGACTTCCGGGCTGGTGTAGACCACGCCGGGGATCACATCATAGTTCACGTGCCCGGCCTGTCCGGCGAGGATCTCGGCCACGGCGACGCCTTCATCCTCGGCCTTGTGCGCGAGCATCGGACCGGCGATCACGTCGCCGATGGCGTAGATGCCATCGACATTCGTCTTGAAATGCCCGTCGGTCTTTACACGGCCGCGCTCATCCAGCTCCACGCCCACCGCGTCCAGGCCGAGGCCTTCCGTGTAAGGCTTGCGGCCGGTGGCGATCAGAACCACATCTGCTTCGACGGTTTCCGCATCACCGCCCTTTGCCGGCTCAAAGGTCACCTTTGCGCCCTTGCCGGCCTTGGCCACATCCGTGACCTTGGCGCCGAGCTTGAACTCGAAGCCCTGCTTGGCAAGCATGCGCTGGAACTGCTTGGCGACCTCGCCGTCCATGCCGCCGAGAATGGTGTCGAGATATTCGACCACGGTCACCCTGGCGCCAAGGCGGGCCCAGACGGAGCCGAGCTCCAGCCCGATCACGCCGCCACCGACAACCACCATGTGCTCAGGGACCTTGGAAAGCTCCAGAGCGCCGGTGGAGGAGACGATCACCTTCTCGTCGAACTTCACGTCGACGCCGGGAATGCCGGCGACGTCGGAACCCGTGGCGATGACGATGTTCTTCGTCTCCACGGTCTGTTCCTTGCCGTCGTCGCCCTTCACGCTGACCTTGCCCTTGCCGGCAATGCTGCCAAAGCCGCGAAGGACATCGATCTTGTTCTTCTTCATCAGGAAGTCGAGGCCCTTGGTGTTCTGCTCGACCGTCTTGACGCGATGCTCCATCATCTTCTTGAGGTTGAGCTTGGGTTTGCTCACCTCAACGCCGAGATCGGCAAGGCCATGGCCGGCTTCCGCGAACATTTCCGTGGCGTGCAGCAGCGCCTTGGAGGGTATGCAGCCGACATTGACGCAGGTGCCGCCATGGGTGGAGAGCTTCTCGACAACAGCTGTCTTTAGGCCGAGCTGGGCCGCCTTGATGGCGCAGACATAGCCGCCGGGTCCGGTGCCGATCACGACGAGATCATAGGACATGTTCGTGCCTTTCCTGAATTCCGTTGCGTCGGCTATCGACCGCCGCTGACATTGAGAATGGCGCCCGTGGAGTAGGACGCCTCATCGGAGAGAAGCCAGAGCGCGGCGCGGGCGATTTCCTCTGCCGTGCCAGGCCTTTTCATTGGGATCAGACCCGAAAGCCGCTGCGCCCTGTCCGGCTGGCCGCCGGAGGCGTGGATTTCGGTGTCGGTGATGCCGGGCCGCACCGCATTGACGCGGATGCCTTCTTCCGCGACCTCACGTGCAAGCCCCATGGTGAAGGTGTCGACCGCTGCCTTGGAGGCTGCGTAGTCGACATATTCGCCAGCCGAGCCGAGCACGGCGGCGATGGACGAGATGTTGACGATGGCGCCGCCCTTGCCGCCATGGCGTGTCGACATGCGCCTGACCGCCTCGCGGGCGCACAGCATCGTGCCGATCACATTGATGCGCATCATGCGCTCGAACCGGGCGAGGTCCATTTCGTCGACGCGCGCCTTGCGGTCGACAATGCCCGCATTGTTGACGAGTGCATCAAGCCGCCCAAAGCGCCGGTCAACGGCCTCGAACATGGCCAGGATTTCGTTTTCCTCGGCCATGTCGGCCTTGACGGCAAAGGCTTCGCCACCTGCCTGTTCGATGTCGCGGACGACCGTTTCGGCTGCGTCAGGGTTGGCGACATAGTTGACCGCGACGCGGTAGCCCGCATCTGCGGCAAGCCGGCAGATCGCAGCGCCGATGCCGCGGCTTCCGCCTGTCACCAGAAGTGTTTTCGCTGCCTGCATCATTGTCATTCCCGATCTCGCCGGATGGACGAGGGCGTGGAAGGCATCCGCCTACCGCGCCCCGCCGTTTTCTAGAGGTCGAGGACCAGACGTTCGGGATCCTCAAGCACATCCTTAATGCGCACGAGGAAGGTCACGGCTTCCTTGCCGTCCACGATGCGGTGATCGTAGGAGAGCGCGAGATACATCATCGGGCGGATGACGATCTGGCCGCCGACCACCATGGGCCGCTCCTGGATCTTGTGCATGCCCAGAATGCCCGACTGCGGGGCGTTCAGGATCGGCGTCGACATCAGCGAGCCATAGACACCGCCATTTGAGATGGTGAAGGTGCCGCCCTGCATGTCGGCCATGGAGAGCTTTCCGTCGCGGGCCGCGAGACCCAGACGACCGATTTCCTTCTCCACCTCGGCGATCGACATCTGGTCGGCATCGCGCACCACCGGCACGACGAGACCACGGTCGGTGCCGACCGCTACGCCGATATGGCAGAAGTTCTTGTAGATGATGTCCGTGCCGTCGATCTCGGCATTCACAGCCGGGATTTCCTTCAGCGCATGGCACACCGCCTTGGTGAAGAAGCCCATGAAGCCAAGCTTGACGCCATGCTTCTTTTCGAAGAGCTCCTTGTACTTCTTGCGCATCTCCATGACCGCGGTCATATCCACCTCGTTGAAGGTGGTGAGCATGGCGGCAGTGTGCTGCGCGTCCTTGAGGCGGCGCGCGATGGTCTGACGCAGACGCGTCATCTTCACACGCTCTTCGCGGCTCTCATCCTCTGCCGGAGAGGCGGGGCGGGCTGCTTTGGGCTTTTCAGCCGGAGAGCTTGGAGCGCCGCCTTCGATGGCCGCCAGCACGTCGCCCTTAAGCACCTGGCCATCCTTGCCGGAACCGGCAACGTCAGACGCCTTCATGCCCTTTTCAGTCATCATCTTCTGTGCGGAGGGTGCGGGCGGACGTCCGCCATCGTCATCCTTCTTCGCCGCGGGGGCGTCCTTCTCGGCCGGCTTGTCGGCCTTGGGCGCTGCTGCGCCGGCAGAGGCTCCCTGTTCGATGCGCAGGAGAAGCGCGCCGACTTCGACCTCGTCGCCCGATGCAACCACCATCTCGGTGATCACGCCGTCAACCGGCGACATCACTTCCTGGGCTGCCTTGTCGGTCTCGAGCTCGAGAAGAGCTTCGTCGGTTTTCACCGCGTCGCCAACCTTCTTGTAGATCTCGCCGACCTGGGCTTCGGTGACGGACTCGCCCGCCGATGGAACATTCACCTCGACGATTTTTCCGCCGCCGGCCATGGTTGCCTCCTGGGTTTCTTTGGTACCGGACGAGCTTTCGCCGGCCTGACTGGTTTCTGGTTTTGCTTTGCCGGCGCCATCGCCCGCGGCAATCATGCCGAGGAGCGCGCCGACTTCGACGGTTTCGCCTTCCTTGACGGTGATCTCATCGAGTGTGCCGGCAGCGGGCGCGGGCACTTCAATGGAAACCTTGTCGGTTTCCAGCTCAACGAGTGGCTCGTCGGTGGCGATCGTGTCGCCCACCGATTTCATCCAGCGGGCGATGGTTGCCTCGGTCACGGACTCGCCCAGTGTGGGAACCCGAATCTCGGTCGCCATGTCGTTTTTCTCCGTCGCGTTCTATTCGCCGAGCGCGTCTTCGAGGAAAGCCTCGAGCTGCGCCAGATGCTTCGACATAAGGCCGGTTGCGGGCGATGCCGCGGCCGGACGGCCGGTGTAGCGCACGCGCGTGTTCTTGGCCTCGATGTGCTGCAGAACCCACTCCAGATACGGGTCGATGAAGGACCAGGCGCCCATGTTCTTGGGCTCTTCCTGGCACCACACCATCTCCGCATTCTTGAAGCGCGAAAGCTCGTTGATCAAAGCCTTGGCCGGGAACGGGTAAAGCTGCTCGACACGCAGGAGATAGACGTCGTCGATGCCGCGTTTCTCGCGCTCTTCGTAAAGGTCGTAATAGACCTTGCCGGAACACATGACGACGCGGCGGATCTTCGAATCCTTGACCAGCTTGATCTTCTCGCCGTCCAGATGCTCCGCATCGTCCCACAGGAGACGGTGGAAGGCGCTTTCGCCCGAAAGCTCGGCGAGCGTCGAGACGCAACGCTTGTGACGCAGCAGAGATTTCGGCGTCATCAGGATGAGCGGCTTGCGGAAGTCGCGCTTCAACTGGCGGCGCAGGATGTGGAAGTAGTTCGCAGGCGTCGAGCAGTAGGCGACCTGCATGTTGTCCTCGGCGCACATCTGCAGCCACCGTTCGAGGCGGGCGGAGGAGTGCTCCGGACCCTGACCCTCATAGCCGTGCGGCAGCAGGCAGACGAGGCCCGACATTCTGAGCCACTTGCGCTCGCCTGAGGAGATGAACTGGTCGAACACCACCTGCGCGCCATTGGCGAAGTCGCCGAACTGAGCTTCCCACAGCGTCAGCGCACGCGGTTCGGCGAGCGAGAAGCCGTATTCGAAGCCGAGAACGGCTTCTTCCGAAAGCATCGAGTTGATGACTTCGTAATAGGCCTGCTGCGGCCCCAGATTGTTGAGCGGGATGTAGCGGTTCTCGTCGCGCTGGTCATAGAGCACCGAGTGGCGCTGCGAGAAGGTGCCGCGCTCGGAGTCCTGTCCGGAGAGGCGAACCGGGTTGCCTTCGAGAAGGATCGAGCCGAAGGCAAGTGCCTCGGCCGTTGCCCAGTCGATGCCGGCGCCTTCGTCGATCATCGTCTTGCGGTTTTTCAGGAAGCGCTGGATCGTGCGGTGCGCCTCGAAATCCTCCGGGGTCTCGGTCAGTTTTTTGCCGATTTCCTTGAGCGTCTTGACTGGAACCGCAGTCTTGCCACGGCGCTGCTCGTCGGCGTGATCGGCCTTCTTCAGACCTGACCAGACACCGTCCAGCCAGTCGGCCTTGTTGGGCCTGTAGGCCTGCCCGGCTTCGAACTCGGCTTCAAGGTGCGAGCGCCAGTCGGCGCGCATCTTCTCGATGTCAGCCTCGGTGACCAGACCTTCTTCGAGCATCTTTTTCGCGTAGATCTCGCTCGTCGTCGTGTGCTTGCGGATCTTGCGATACATGATCGGTTGGGTGAATGCCGGCTCGTCGCCCTCATTGTGGCCGTAGCGGCGGTAGCAGAACATGTCGATGACCACCGGCTTGTGGAAGGTCATGCGGAATTCGGTCGCAACCTTCGCCGCATAGACCACCGCTTCCGGGTCGTCGCCATTCACGTGGAAGATCGGCGCTTCGATCATCTTCGCCACATCGGAAGGATAGGGCGAGGAGCGCGAGAAACGCGGATTGGTCGTGAAGCCGATCTGGTTGTTGATGATGAAGTGCACGGTGCCGGCAACGCGGTGACCGCGCAGGCCCGAAAGACCGAAGCACTCGGCCACGACGCCCTGGCCGGCAAAGGCGGCATCGCCATGCAGCAGCAGCGGCATGACACGGGCGCGCTCTTCCGGAGGCACCACTTCCTCGCGCTTGCGGCCGAACACCTGGTCCTGTTTGGCGCGGGCCTTGCCCATCACCACCGGATTGACGATTTCCAGATGCGAGGGGTTCGCTGTCAGTGACAGGTGGACATTGTTGCCATCGAAGGCGCGGTCGGAGGAGGCGCCGAGATGGTATTTCACGTCACCCGAACCTTCCACGTCGTCGGGGGCGAAGGAGCCGCCCTTGAACTCGTGGAAGATGGCGCGGTGCGGTTTTTCCATGACCTGGGAAAGCACGTTCAGGCGGCCGCGGTGGGCCATGCCGAGAACGATTTCCTTCAGGCCCATCTGGCCGCCGCGCTTGATGATCTGTTCGAGCGCCGGGATCAGCGCTTCACCGCCGTCGAGGCCGAAGCGCTTGGTGCCCTTGTACTTGACGTCGATGAACTGCTCGAAGCCTTCGGCCTCGATCAGCTTCTGCAGGATCGCCTTTTTGCCGTTGGCGGTGAATTCGACACCCTTGTCGGGTCCTTCGATGCGCTCCTGGATCCACGCCTTTTCGGCCGGGTTGGAGATGTGCATGAACTCGACGCCCAGCGTCGAGCAATAGGTCCGCTTCAGAATGTCGAGCATCTGGCGGATTGTGGCCGTCTCCAGCCCGAGCACATGGTCGATGAAGATCGGGCGGTCGTAATCTGCCTCGGTGAAACCGTAGGCTTCCGGCGACAGCTCGTTGTAATCTTCCAGCGGCTTGGCAATGCCCAGCGGGTCAAGGTCGGCATGCAGATGGCCGCGCATGCGGTAGGCGCGGATCATCATGATGGCGCGAACGGAATCGCGGGTTGCCTGCAGTGTCTCTTCGGGAGAGAGCTTGGCCCCGGCCTTCGCAGCCTTTTCCTTGATCTTGCCGTCGAAGTGTTTTTCGACCGCGCCCCAGTCGCCATCGAGCGCGGAGACAAGCTCGCCATTGGCGGCCTGCGGCCAATTTTTCTTTTTCCAGGACGCACCGGCGGCGTTCTTCTTCACATCGGCGGCATCATCCTTGAGCGCGCCGAAGAAATCGCGCCAGTCTTCGCTGACGGAAGCCGGATTGTCCTGATAGCTGGCGTAGAGTTCCTCGATATAGGCGGCGTTGCCACCATACAGGAACGAGGTGAGCGACATCTGGTCGTTGGCCTGATCTTGCCGTGCCATGTTGATTTCCGGAACCCGCGTTCCGGCTCCTTGCATGGGCGAGTAGCGAATAGCGAGTAGCGAGTAGGGGAAGCACGATCATCGCGCCGCCCAATGAATCTATTCGCTATTCGCTACTCCCTATTCACCTTTAACTAACCCTTGATCGCTTCGACGAGCGTCTGGCCAAGGCGCGCCGGGGAGGGCGAAACCTTGATGCCGGCTGCTTCCATCGCCGCGATCTTGTCTTCTGCGCCACCCTTGCCGCCGGAAATCACGGCGCCTGCGTGGCCCATGGTGCGTCCGGGAGGGGCGGTGCGGCCCGCGATGAAGCCGGCCATCGGCTTCTTGCGACCCTTTTTGGCCTCGTCGCGCAGGAACTCGGCAGCTTCCTCTTCCGCCGAACCGCCGATCTCACCGATCATCACGATGGACTTCGTCTCGTCGTCGGCAAGGAACATCTCCAGCACGTCGATGAACTCGGTGCCCTTGACGGGATCGCCGCCAATGCCGACTGCGGTCGACTGGCCGAGACCTTCATTGGTGGTCTGGAACACGGCTTCATAGGTCAGTGTGCCCGAGCGCGAAAGGATACCGACGGAACCCTTCTGGAAGATGTTGCCCGGCATGATGCCGATTTTGCACTCGTTCGGCGTCAGCACGCCGGGGCAGTTCGGGCCGATCAGGCGCGAGTTCGACTTCTCTAGCTTCGCCTTCACGTGGACCATGTCCATCACCGGAATGCCTTCCGTGATGCAGACGATGAGCGGGATTTCCGCCTCGATGGCCTCGATGATGGCCGCGCCTGCGCCTGCCGGCGGAACGTAGATCACGGACGCATTCGCGCCGGTCTTGTCCTTGCCTTCGGCAACGGATGCGAAGATCGGGAGTTCTTCACCGCCCTGGCCGGTCCAGGTGGAGCCGCCCTTCTTGGGGTGAATGCCGCCGACCATCTGCGTGCCGTGATAGGCGAGCGCCTGCTCGGTGTGGAAGGTTCCGGTCTTGCCGGTCAGGCCCTGAACGAGAACCTTGGTGTCTTTGTTGACGAGAATGGACATCTTGGCTCAGCTTCCCTTAACGGCTGCAACGATCTTCTTGGCGGCGTCGTCGAGATCATCGGCGGCGATCACGTTGAGACCGCTTTCGTTGATGATCTTCTTGCCAAGATCGACATTGGTGCCTTCGAGGCGAACCACCAGCGGAACCTTCAGGCCCACTTCCTTGACGGCAGCGACAACGCCTTCAGCGATGACGTCGCAGCGCATGATGCCGCCGAAGATGTTGACCAGAATGCCTTCCACTGCCGGATCGGCGGTGATGATCTTGAACGCTGCCGTCACCTTCTCCTTGGTGGCGCCGCCACCAACGTCGAGGAAGTTGGCAGGCTCGGCTCCGTAGAGCTTGATGATGTCCATCGTGGCCATCGCAAGACCGGCGCCGTTGACCATGCAGCCGATATTGCCGTCGAGAGCGACATAGGCGAGGTCGTATTTGGAAGCCTCGATTTCCTTTTCGTCTTCCTCGGTCGTGTCGCGCAGGGCAACCACGTCCTCGTGACGGAACAGCGCGTTGCCGTCGAAGGAGACCTTGGCGTCGAGGACGCGCAGGCGGCCGTTTTCCATGACGATCAGCGGGTTCACTTCCAGAAGGCTCATGTCCTTCTCGGTGAAGGCCTTGTAGAGGATCGGGAACAGCGTCTCGCCGTCCTTCGCCGCATCGCCCTCGAGCTTCAACGCCTCGTTGAGCTTCTTCACGTCGTCGGCCGTCACGCCCGTCTCCGGGTCGATGGCGAGCGTGAGGATCTTCTCCGGGGTCTCTTCGGCGACAGCCTCGATGTCCATGCCGCCTTCCGTCGAAACGACGAAAGCCGGACGGCCGACCGTGCGGTCGATGAGGATCGAGAGGTAGAGCTCGCGGTCGATGTCCGCACCATCCTCGATGTAGAGGCGGTTCACCTGCTTGCCGGCCGGGCCGGTCTGCTTGGTGACGAGCGTGTTGCCCAGCATCTCGTTGGTGTGCGCGACAACTTCCTCAACGCTCTTCGCAAGCCGCACGCCGCCCTTTGCGTCAGGGCCGAGTTCGGTGAACTTGCCCTTGCCGCGTCCGCCGGCGTGGATCTGGCTTTTCACCACATAGAGCGGTCCGGGAAGCTTTTTCGCAGCAGCTTCGGCTTCGCCCTTCTCAAACACCGGTACGCCATCGGCCACCGGTGCGCCATAGCTCTTCAGAAGCTGCTTGGCTTGATACTCGTGAATGTTCATTGGAGGCCTACTCCTACTTCTTCAGGTTGGGCGCGATGTTGGCGCAGGCCTCGCAAAGACCGGCAACGGCCTCCACGGACTGTTCGAACATCTTCTGCTCAGACTTGTTGAGATCGATCTCGATGACGCGCTCGACACCGCCGGCGCCGATAACCGTGGGCACGCCCACATACATATCCTTGACGCCATACTGGCCGGCAAGATGTGCCGCGCAGGGCAGGACACGCTTCTTGTCTTTCAGGTAGCTCTCCGCCATGGCGATGGCCGACGAAGCCGGGGCGTAATAGGCGGAACCGGTCTTCAGAAGGCCGACGATCTCTGCGCCGCCGTCACGGGTACGCTGCACGATCTCGTCGATCTTTTCCTTGGAGGTCCAGCCCATCTTCACCAGATCCGGGATCGGAATGCCGGCAACGGTGGAGTAGCGCGTCAGCGGAACCATGGAATCGCCGTGGCCGCCGAGAACGAAAGCCGTCACGTCTTCGACGGAGACCTTGAACTCTTCCGAGAGGAAATAGCGGAAACGGGCGGAGTCCAGCACGCCGGCCATGCCGACCACGTGGCTCTTCGGCAGGCCGGAGAACTTCTGCAGCGCCCAGACCATGGCGTCGAGCGGGTTGGTGATGCAGATGACGAAAGCGTTGGGGGCGTATTTCTTGATGCCCGCGCCGACCTGCTCCATGACCTTCAGGTTGATGCCCAGCAGGTCGTCGCGGCTCATGCCCGGCTTGCGGGCGACGCCGGCGGTGACGATGCAGACATCCGCGCCTTCAATGGCCGCATAGTCGTTGGCGCCAACCATTTTGGCGTCGAAGCCCTCGACCGGCGAGGATTCGGCGATGTCCAGTCCCTTGCCCTGGGGGATGCCCTCGGCAATGTCGAACAGGACGACATCGCCCAGTTCCTTCAAGCCCGCCAGATGTGCGAGCGTTCCACCGATCATGCCGGAGCCGATGAGAGCGATCTTGTCGCGTGCCATGTGGTTAGAATTCCCCCTTGTGTCGAAAGGATAGGTGGTGAGATGGATGTGTGAAGAAAAATCCGCGCGTCGCGTTTTGCCTGTGTCGTGTCACACCGATGCATTCGGGCCCACATCCCGCCGCACTCCTTCAACGAAAGGCGCGGCAAATCCGTGGCGTGGCCCGCTTCATAAGCCTCTTTGGAATAAGCATACTGGCAGGAAAATTCAACCGGTTCTTACACGGTCAGGAATTTCAATCGTTTAGACATTTGTGGACTTACGTAAAAGTAAGAATTTTGCCTCAATATTGTGCAAAGACGAGAGACTCGCGGGCGCCTGTGGTGGTTTGGGCAGCTCTCCGGGGGAGTGGGGTGGCGGCATCAGCCCGCCTGTCCTGCCCGTTCTCCCGCCGGAGCGGATTTTTCTTCGTTTCGTGCGCCTGTGCGATCCAGCCAGTCCCGGCTCTGCATCTCGATGAGGCGGGAGACCGTGCGGTCGAATTCGAAGGCTTCCGTGCCGTTTGCGGCCGTATAGAGCGCATCGGGGGCAGCTTCTGCGGACAGGAACAGCCGCGCCTCGGCATCGTAGAGCGTGTCGATGAGAAGAATGAAGCGTTTCGCTTCGTTGCGCCGCCGCAGGTCCATGGTCGGAACATGGTCGATGAAGATCGTGTCGAACGCGCCGGCAATAGCCAGATAATCTCGCGCGCCGAGCGGTTTTTCACAGAGATCGGAGAAGGAGAAGCGGGCGGCTGAGCCTGATGCCTGCGGCACGGGCACGGTGCGGCCCTTGACGGTCAGCGCGGCGGGTTCGACGGGGCGACCATCCACCACCGTCTCCCAGGCCTCGTCCATCTGCTCTTTGGCCGAGGCATCGTCTGGTGTCATATAGACGGGAATGCGGTTGAGCTTTCGCATCCGGTAGTCGGTGTCGATGTCCAGTTCCAGAATGCGGGTATGCTGCTTGAGAATGCCGACGAAGGGCAGAAACAGACCGCGGTTGAGCCCATCGCGGTAGAGATCGTCCGGCGCGACGTTGGAGGTGGCAACCAGCACGACGCCCTGGTCGAACAGTGCCGAGAAAAGGCGTGAGAGTATCATCGCGTCGGCAATGTCCGTCACGGTGAATTCGTCGAAGCACAGAACCCATGCTTCCTTCGCCAGCGCCGCCGCCACGGGCGGGATCGGGTCGGTTTCCTGCGTCTCGCCTGCCTTCAGCGCCGCACGGTGCCGGCCGATACGGTCATGCACGTCCGCCATGAAGTCGTTGAAATGCGCGCGGCGCTTGTGCTCGACCGGGACCAGTTCGTGAAAGAGGTCCATGAGCATGGTCTTGCCGCGCCCCACGCCGCCATGAACATAAAGCCCGCGTACCGGCTCCCGCGTCTTGTTGCGCTTGGCAAACAGCCAGCCGAGCGCGCTCGACTTGCGCGCCAGGCGCTTGTCGCTGATGTCGGCGATCAGCCGGTCCAGCGCCGCTGCGATCCTCTCCTGTGCGGGATCGTGCGCGATCCTGCCTGTCTCGACCATGTGGCCATAGCGCTGCGTGACGGAAGGATGGGTTACGAGTCCGTCACGCAATGTCATGTCAGGCTTTCACGCTTGGCCGTTCGGCCGAATGATGTTGGTGGTCGAGGGTCAGCGCGACAGCGAAATGGGCTGGCCCGATGTGGTCTGGCCGTCGAAGCGGCCTGCGCCGGACGAATAAAGGCGTGCGAGCACGCTGCCATTCGCATCGTAAAAGGCAAGCTGCTTGCCTTCGACATTCCACGATTTCACGCCATCGATGGGAGCGGGGCAGCGCAGCGGGCCGGCGCGGTAGCCGGAACCAAACTTGGTCTGCGGCGTGGCAACCCGGCACGACTGGCCGGCGACGTTTACGCTCCAGACGCCGGCAACGGCTCCGGTTGAAACGTCGGGTGCATTGGCAGCCGCGTTCGGATCAAGGGCTGCGACCTGCGTTTCCTGCTGGGGCGCTTCAGGGAACTGCGACGGATTTGCGGTCGGGCTCGACGGGGGCGGGAGCTGGTTCGACGTCACCGTGCCGGAGGGCGCGGAGGGCAGCGGGTCAGGGGCCCGCGTGGCCATCGGCGAGAAGCGGTCGCTCTGACAGCCGGCCAGGCCCGCAGCCAGAAGCGTTACAGCCAGAATTGCAAACTTGTTGTGTGGCATGCCGTCTCTCCGTTACAGCGTCCAATGCACTGAAATACAAATGAGTTCCATTTGAAGCGCCAGATCGTGGCGAACTTTTGCAATTATAACAGCCCAGCCATGGTTAAGAACCGGTTTCAGCAACATGGGTCCGTGACTGTTTCTTATTGGCAACACTCCTGAGCGGTGTTCGGCGGGTGCACTGGAACCGGGGAACCGCTTTTGGCGTTGAAGCTTTTCAACCGGCGTCAGAGCATCGGACCGAAAGTGGAATCCGGTTTTCGGATTATTCCGATGCTCATTTATAGTTTCGATCGTCCTTTGTGTGTCCGGATGGACGCACGGCGATCCAGCGCCAATAGGAGGGCAAACAATGCTTAAATGGATTCTCATTCTGCTGATCGTCGCGGCTGTTGCAGGTCTGCTTGGTATGAACAGCCTTGCAGGAGCGGCAATGACCGGCGCGAAAGTTCTGATCGCCGTGGTTCTGGTTCTCTTCCTTCTCGCGGTCCTCGGTATTGTGGCGATAGCCTGACATCGCACTTGATTGATGAGGCCGTTCGTCTGGTAATTTTGCCTCTCATCAGCCATATAGGCGCCTGAGACACAAGGTTTTGGAGCCACTATGGCGCTTGAGGCAGCATTCGCGAAGATGAACGGCCTCGGCAATGCGATCATCGTTGCCGACATGCGCGGGCGCGCGGACCGGGTTTCGCCAGAGGCCGCCCGTGCGCTCAACGCTGATCCCGCGACCCGGTTCGACCAGATCATGGCGGTCCATGATCCGCGCGTTGCCGGCACACACAACTATATCGAAATCATCAATTCCGACGGCAGTCAGGCGCAGGCCTGCGGCAATGGCACACGCTGTGTCGTGCAGGCGCTCGCCGCCGAAACGGGGCAGAAGGTTTTCACCTTCCAGACCGTTGCCGGCATCCTCAATGCCGAGGAACATGAGGACGGGCTGATCTCGGTCGACATGGGCAAGCCACGGTTTGGCTGGCAGGACATTCCGCTTGCCGAAGAGTTCCGCGATACGCGCATGATCGAGTTGCAGGCGGGGCCCATCGATGCGCCGGTGCTGCATTCGCCTTCCGTTGCCTCCATGGGCAACCCCCATGCGATCTTCTGGGTTGAGAGAGACGTCAATGTCTACGATCTGGAGCGCTTTGGGCCGCTGCTTGAAAACCATCCGATCTTCCCGGAACGTGCCAACATCTCTATCGCACAGGTGACAGCCGAAAATGCGCTGAACCTGCGCACATGGGAACGCGGGGCTGGGCTTACGCTCGCCTGCGGTTCTGCGGCCTGCGCCGCTGCGGTGTCTGCCGCGCGAACCGGGCGCACGGGCCGTCATGTGACGGTCACCGTTCCGGGCGGGCCGCTCGATATCCTTTGGCGCGAGGATGATCACGTCATCATGACCGGCCCCGCCGAGTGGGAGTTCTCCGGTCGCTTCGACCCCGCCACCGGGGCCTGGGAGCGCGAGACCGAGGGAGCGGCCTGAAATGGCGGTGGATGTTCTGACATTCGGCTGCCGGCTGAACGCCTACGAGTCCGAAGTCATCAAGCGCGAGGCGAAAGACGCCGGGCTGGAAGAGCTGGCGGGCGGCGCGGTCGTCGTCAACACCTGCGCCGTCACCGGCGAGGCGGTGCGTCAGGCGCGCCAGGCGATCCGCAAGGCGCGTCGTGAAAATCCCGATGCCCGCATCATCGTCACCGGCTGCGCCGCACAGACGGAGCCGGGCACTTTCGACGCCATGGACGAGGTTGATCTGGTTCTCGGCAATGAGGAAAAGCTCAAGGCTCACAATTACCGCGCCCTGCCGGATTTCGGCGTGAACCAGTTCGAGAAGGTTCGCGTCAACGACATCATGGAAGTGCGCGAGACCGCCTCGCACATGGTCGAATCCATCGAGGGCCGCGCCCGCGCCTTCGTGCAGGTGCAGAATGGCTGCGATCACCGCTGCACCTTCTGCATCATTCCCTATGGCCGGGGCAATTCCCGCTCGGTGCCCATGGGCGCGGTGGTGGATCAGGTGCGCCAGCTCGTCGGCAATGGCTATGGCGAAGTGGTGCTGACGGGTGTGGACCTGACGAGCTTCGGTGCCGATCTGCCGGGCAGCCCGCGCCTCGGGCGGCTTGTTTCCACGCTTCTGCGTGAAGTGCCGGAGCTGAAGCGCCTGCGTCTTTCCTCCATCGATTCCATTGAGGCGGATGACGAGCTGATGCGCGCGCTGGCGGAAGAGGAACGGCTGATGCCGCATCTCCATCTTTCGCTGCAGCATGGCGACGACATGATCCTGAAGCGCATGAAGCGCCGCCATCTGCGCGCCGATGCCATTAAATTTTGCGAGCGTGTGCGCACGCTCCGGCCCGACGCGGTGTTTGGCGCAGACATTATTGCCGGTTTCCCGACAGAGACCGACGCCATGTTCGAGAATTCGCTGAAGATCGTCGAGGAATGCGGGCTCACGCATCTCCACGTGTTCCCCTTCAGCCCGCGCGAGGGCACGCCGGCAGCGCGTATGCCGCAGCTCGACCGTGCGCTGGTGAAGGAGCGCGCCGCGCGTCTGCGCGCCGTGGGCGACGCCGCCTATGCGCGGCATCTTGCATCGCTTGACGGCACCCGTCAGCGCATTTTGATCGAACGGCCCGGGCTTGGCCGCACAGAGGGTTTCACGCTGGCCGCGCTTGAAGGCGGTCAGCCGGGGCAGATTGTCGAGGCGCGGATCACCGGCCACGACGGGGAGCGGCTCACTGCGGTCGCTGTCACACAGGAAGCAGCGTAGCAGGCATGGCATTCGGATTTATCAAGAAGGTCTTCTCGTTCGGCAAGAAAGAAGCCGAGGAGACACCACCCGACGAGACCACCGAGACCGAAGCGCCGGAAGCCACCGCTGCTGCGCAACCGGCTGACGCCGTTCCTGCTCCCGAACCGTCCGGACCCTTGACGGAAGCACCGGATGCGCCGGAGGTCGTTCCAGAG